>NZ_JBBAXC010000004.1 GCF_037120725.1 Bacillus spongiae | reverse complement strand
ATTACTATAATAACGACCGAATAAAAGTAAAATTGGCTGGCTTAAGTCCAGTACAATACCGAACTCAAACCAACCTAATAGCAGTATAACTAAAACTCTAACTTTCAGGGGTCACTACCCGATCGAGGGTCTTTTTTCATTATAAGTGAGAATTTATGTTAAAATAACCCATTAAAGGTATAGGATGGTTTTGCGTGCGAACGATTAAACTTTTTGAAAATTATTATTAAAAGAAATCAAGGCTGAATAGGTTGACTATTTTTTAAACTTTGATAAAATGATTGTGATATATCAATTTAATAATGAAGTTTTACCACTGGGGGGGCCTATAAATGGCTGAGATTAAAGTGTGACTTTAAGACTCTTGGAACCTGATCTGGTTAGTGCCGGCGGAGGGAAGTGGATAACGATGTACATACTATATCGAATCAAATCCACTCGCAAATGAAGCAGAGGGATTTTTTTTTGCGCGCAAAAGAACACCATATTTTATGTAAGAGTAAGTAAAATAAAGAAGTTGGAGGTATCATCATGTTTAAACTGAAATTATCAGATATATTAATTACGATTGTGATTGCATTAGTGTTTGGGGTTATTTACCGTTTATGGAGCCCAGTTTACGAGAGTTTAGGGCCATTTGGACTCCATGTCGATCAACTATTATACGGTATGTGGTTTATTGCAGCAACCGTAGCATTTTTAATTATTCGTAAAGCAGGTGTTGCGTTACTAGCTGAGGTGGCTGCCTCCTCAGGGGAATTAATTATGGGGTCTGAATATGGACTTGAAGTATTAATTTATGGTTTTCTTCAAGGGTTGTTTGCAGAAGCCGTATTTGCCATTTTGCGATATAAGAGCTATAGCTTAATGACGGTTTCCTTAGCGGCTATCGCTTCTTGTCTAGCAAGCTTCATTATGGATTTCTATAAAGGGTATATTGACGAACTTGTATGGTGGAATTTAGCACTATTTTTACTTTTCCGTTTCATTGGATCGATCCTTATCTCAGGAGTATTAGCCTATTATCTAGTCAAAGCATTAGAAGCAACAGGTGTTACAACGTTAATTAGAGGAGCGACAAAAGAGGATTATGAGTCACTCTAATCATAAAATCATAGAATTAAACAATCTTCGGCTGAAATATCCAGGTTCAGCCGATTTGCAATTTGAAGGGTTGGATTTAAGTATCGAGCGAGGAGAGAAAGTTCTCCTCCTCGGTCCATCTGGTTGCGGAAAATCAACATTACTACAATTAATGAGTGGCATTATTCCTAAATCATATGAAGTTCCTTTTAAAGCAGAGAACATCGTGATTCCTGAAAAAAATGGAGTCGTGTTTCAAGATCCAGATACACAGTTTTGTATGCCCTTTATGGACGAAGAACTAGCGTTTGGCTTAGAAAACTACCAATGTCCCCCTGAGGAAATGAGCGAGAGAATTCAAGAGCTTTTGAAAAGCGTTGGACTAGATCATTTGCCCTCGCATACACTTATTTCTTCCTTGTCAGGTGGGATGAAGCAGCGACTAAGTACAGCGGCAGTATTATCAACTAATCCTGAAGTTATCTTTTTAGATGAACCAACCGCGATGATTGATGAGGAAGGAACAATCGAGTTATGGCAATTGATGAAACAAGTGACTTCTAAGAAAACCGTTGTCATTGTGGAACATAAAATTGAACATATTCTTGATTTTGTTGATCGTATTATACTAATGAATGAGGATGGGGAAATCGTTGAAAGTGAGATCAGACCACATGAACTTCACCTTTATCAAGCGCAATTGCAGAAGTATGGAATATGGCATTCTACTGTGTGGGAAGATTATATTAAAACAAAACAACCGTCCAAGCTGTGTTCATCAACACCTATTATTTCATTGAAAGATTTTCGGGGATTTCGAAAAAAGGTTGAAAAAATTCATGTGACCGAAGAACAAGTCAATAAATCTGAATGGATTGCGGTAACGGGGAAAAATGGTGCGGGAAAAAGTACGTTTTTTCATAGTTTACTGAAATTAATTCCGACGAAGGGATACTATGAGCTAGCAGGAACAACTCATCATAAGAAGAAAGACTTACCTCAGTTGATTTCTTTTGTGTTTCAAAATCCAGAATATCAATTTATTACCCACACAGTATGGGATGAGATGGCTTTTCGTTTCAAGCAACCGCTTGCAACGAAAGAAAAGGAAGCCATTCAATCGCTCCTTCGACAATTTGGGTTAGAGGGCATGGAAAAGCAGCATCCTTATCAGCTGTCCATGGGGCAGAAAAAGCGCCTTAGTATCGCTAGCAGTCTTGTTCATAAACCGTCCATCTTGTTACTTGATGAACCAACATTTGGACAAGATGCGAATAATACCTTTATGATTTTAGAAACATTGGAAGAACTACGCCATCATGGTACGACGATTCTCATGATTACGCATGACAGGCATATTGTTAAACACTTTGCTGACAGAGAATGGAAGATTGATGAAGGGAAGTTAATAGGAGGAGAAACGCATGGATTGGACACATAAAAAAACGTGGCTACACGATAGTAATCCATCGTTCAAGCTTGCGGTCATGATTGTGCTGTTTTTTTTCATCCTTTTTATTCATAATCCAAATGTCCAGCTAAATATACTCTTTTTCTTACTAGGGACACTGATTTTCTTATCAGGGCAACGGTTATGGATGATTGGTCTCTTTCTCCTTCCATTCTTATTTGTCTTTTTTACTTCATCTATATCAATGATTATGTTTGGTAAAGGAGAGACCATTTGGTTTGAATGGGGGCTAATCTCAATATCAGCAGAAAGTTTTTATCGAGGAATTCATATCGGGTTACGAGCCATTAATTTTGGTTTATTAGGATTGATCTTTGTCTTTACGACAAGACCTGTCTTGTTATTTTATTCAATGATGCAACAGTGGAAGCTTAAGCCCACTTTTGCCTATAGTTTTATGGCAGGAATCCGCCTTCTTCCCACATTTGTAGAAGAATTTAATACTTTGCGAAATGCGATGTACGTTAGAGGAGCGAATGTGAAAAAGGGGATCTTTTTTACGATGAAAACATATAGTATCCCGCTACTATCTCAAAGTATTCGTAAAGCGCATCGTATTGCGGCTGCAATGGAAGCAAAAGGGTTCACCAATGAAAAAAGAACCTATTATTATCAACAATCGTATAGCCGTTATGATGCCTTCCTTTTCATTTATATTGTGGTCATGATGGTTGCAATATATTTGTTGACCCAAAATGTAGCGTATTTTCCAGTTGATAATGTTAAGTCATAAAAGACCAACTTGTTCACAAGTTGGTCTTGTTTTATTACTACCTAATCATAAGATCTATTGTTCAGGCAGTATTTCATTCATCCATTTGCTCATGTTTTCCCTTGTGATTTCTCCTTTGTATACTCGATTAACAGTACCGTCAGGATGAAGAAAAAATGATGTTGGGAGAACATATATCCCATATGCGTCATATACTTCACTATCTTTGTCCATCACGACAGGCAAGGATAAATTGTTCTTTTCAAAAAAGTTTTTTACCGTTAGTTCAGATTCATTAACATTGATCGTGATTACTTCAACGTTTTGGTCTTTATATTGATCATAGGCGTCTTGAATTACGGGCATTTCCTTTTTACATGGAGCGCACCAACTGCCCCAGAAATTTAATAATACAGCCTTTCCACGAAATTCGCTTAACTTTAGTTCCTCTCCATTCAATTTTGGAAGAATAAAATCAGGAGCCTTGTCATTAACTTGCACTACTTGCTTCGAATCCTTTCCTACTAAATTGCCATAGAGTGTATAGATTACGGCACTTAAAAGGATTGCTAGTATAATGGTTCTCATCCATAATCGTTTATTTTTTTTCAAAAAGAGCTTCCTTTCTCAATTCCATGATGATCGATTAGAAATTATTAGTAAGAAAAGGGTCTCTTTTATTTTACATAATCAAGGTTTCCTATCGTTTATCAATCAAAGTATCTTCCCTCAAGAAACGATCATGGCTGAATTATTTGCTAAGCATGTAATGGTAGCGGTTTTATTAAAAGTAATGTTACCTTTTCTTTCTACGTATTTCTAGTAATAGGTTAATAGTTTTTTTGTAATTTTGTAAATAATATCATCTATAATACATTCCTTCCATTTTAAAAAAATGGTTGTTGAGTCTGATCATATTTCTCTCTTTTTTATAAAATCTGGAGTGAATAATATCTCATCATACTTATTTTTTCCAATTAGATTACGTATTGACTCGTTTAACTCCCACGTACCGATTTCTAAGGAGTACTATTAATCTTCACTAGAAAATGACAGGCTGTTTTATGCTTGTCGTTTGTCAAACTAGTGAACATCCACCCTGTATATTGAGAAATCCTTTAAAAACCTTTATACTATACTAATGCGTATACTTAGACTCAGTATGCATTTAGTTAGAAAATACATTGAACCAATTGCATGTTCATCTTGTTAGAAAGGGGATTTTCATGAACGAACAGCAGCGTTTAGAAAGTCAAAGATTAAAAGAGAATAATTCTTCGGACAAAAAATCCGAAAAGGATTATAGTAAATATTTTGAATCAGTCTACACTCCGCCATCTTTAAAAGATGCAAAAAAACGCGGAAAAGAAAAAGTAAACTATCACAGTGACTTTACTATTCCTGATGAGTTTGAAGGACTTGGGAATGGGAAAAAGTTTTACATCCGCACATACGGTTGCCAAATGAACGAGCATGACACGGAAGTAATGGCGGGTATTTTTATGGCGCTTGGATATGAAGCGACAAATGGGACAGAGGATGCAGACGTCATTCTTCTCAATACTTGTGCCATTCGTGAAAATGCAGAAAATAAAGTGTTCGGTGAAATCGGTCACTTAAAGGCGTTAAAACGTGAAAAGCCAGATTTACTAATCGGTGTATGTGGTTGTATGTCTCAGGAAGAATCCGTTGTGAATAAGATTCTTCAAAAACATCAGCATGTCGATATGATTTTCGGTACACATAATATCCATCGTTTACCTCATATTTTAAAAGATGCGTATATGGGGAAAGAAATGGTTATAGAAGTGTGGTCAAAAGAGGGAGACGTCATTGAAAACCTGCCGAAAGTACGTCGTGGGAATATTAAAGCATGGGTAAATATTATGTATGGATGTGATAAATTCTGTACGTATTGTATCGTGCCATATACGCGCGGGAAAGAGCGCAGTCGTCGTCCAGAAGAAATCATTCAAGAGGTTCGTCATTTAGCAGCCCAAGGCTATCAAGAGATTACGCTCCTAGGTCAGAACGTGAATGCTTATGGGAAAGATTTTGAAGATATAGAGTACGGTCTTGGAGATTTAATGGATGAAATGCGGAAAATAGATATTCCTCGCGTTCGATTTACAACAAGTCATCCACGTGACTTTGATGATCATTTAATTGAAGTTCTTGCGAAGAAGGGAAATCTTGTTGAGCATATTCACCTTCCAGTTCAATCTGGTTCAACGGACGTATTAAAGATAATGGCTCGTAAATATACAAGGGAGCAGTTCTTAGAGCTTGTCCGAAAAATTAAGGCAGCAATCCCAGATGTAGCACTTACGACAGATATTATCGTAGGCTATCCGAATGAAACAGATGAACAATTTGAAGAGACTCTTTCTTTATACCGTGAAGTAGGATTTGAAACGGCTTATACTTTTATTTATTCACCACGTGAAGGAACACCAGCGGCGAAAATGAAAGATAATGTACCAATGGAAGTGAAAAAGGAGCGTCTACAACGCTTAAATGCTCTCGTTAACGAATTATCAGCAGAAGCGATGAAAGACTATACGGGTCAAGTACTCGAAGTCCTAGTTGAAGGCGAAAGTAAAAATAATCCTGAAATTTTGGCTGGCTATACAAGAAAGAATAAGCTTGTTAATTTTAAAGGGCCGAAAACAAGCATTGGGAAACTTGTTAAAGTGAAGATTACGGATGCAAAAACATGGTCTTTAAACGGAGAAATGATTGAAGAACTAAAAGCGGTTGAGGTGGAATAACATGACAAAATACACTAAAGAAGATATTATCGCACGTGCACGTGAGTTAGCAAACATGATTTCCGACACAGAAGAAGTAGATTTCTTTAAACGAGCAGAAGCGCAAATTAACGCCAATCAAAAAATCAGTGAAAAAATTGCAAGTATTAAAAGTCTACAAAAGCAAGCAGTTAATTTTCAGCAATATGGAAAAGTAGAAGCACAGAAAATGGTCGAAGAGAAAATTGACAAAATTCAAGCAGAGTTAGATTCACTACCTGTTGTTCAAGAGTTCAAACAGTCCCAAGTGGATGTAAACGACTTATTACAGATGGTCGCGTCGACAATCTCAAATTCAGTCACAGATAATATTATTAAATCAACCGGTGGAGATCTTCTAAGAGGAGAAACAGGCTCAAAAGTAGAAAATTCAGCTCCTGGAAGTTGCTCTTAAGAAATAAACTCGTTATCGTTTCCTATAAAGCCTGAATGAGACGGGGAATGAACCTTTAATAATTTAGCTAATCACATTACGTAATGAATCATTAAGCTGCCCTTCTTAACTCAAAATAGGCAAGATAATAGTAAAAAAGACCAAATCATCCTGTGATTTGGTCTTTTTTTAATTAGCATTTACATAGTAAACTAAATGGTCTGTCCATTCATCATTTTCATAAATAAAGCCTTTTCTTTTACATTCAAATGCCATTCCGGCACTTTCTGCTAGCTTCATAGACGGTATATTATCTATATTAATATGCGCTTCAATTCGGTGGAATTTTAAGTCTTTAAAGGCGATGGTAAGTGCGGCTTTAACTGCTTCTTTCCCGTAGCCGTTTTGCCAGTACTGGTTATGGATCGTATAGCCGATTCTCGCCCAGTCAAATTGCATGCGGGCTAAAGTAGAGAAATCCACCATTCCTACATGAACACCGTCTTTTTTTCTAAAAACACCAAATACGTGGGCAATATCATCCATCGCTAATTGCTGATGCTTGTCTACCAATTGGTGGAACCAATCGATTGTACATTCACTCATATCGATTTTTCCATCGTCATGGGGACTCTGGGACGGGAGTCGATTATTAAATTCATTCAACCAGTTTATGTAGTCCTCTTTCTTTAATGGTCTTACGATTAATCGTTCGGTTTCGAAAGTATACTCAAATTGATTCAAATAAACACCTCTGAACTTCCTGTTATAATATTTTGATAGATTTATTTTACTATAGCATTTGAACGAAAGGAATCATGACCTGAAAGTTCGACTCCCTTAGTTCAATTAGGGTTTCTAATATTCACTTTAATAGCCTAAAAATAGACACTGCTTTTCAGAATGCTATGATCGTTTTGTTCTAAAAGCTCCCTATAGTGGAAGAAAGGATTTAAACCTTTCCAAAACTGAGTCGTTAAATGGAAATTTCTTTTCTTTAATACTATATTTCATCTTTTCTAATGACTGAAGTGCACCTTCCTTTAGCTCAAGAGGGTAATTATATTTGATGCTATTTGTTTCAAACTCCTCTTCATCAATAACTTGCCAATCCTCATTTTGTGGTTTTACGAAATCTAAATCTAAATCAACAAAAGATAGTTCGTTTCCTTTTATTATTGATGGCAAAGCAACATTGCAGTAATAGGAGACAATGCTCCCATTTTCAGTCGGTAAAGCCTTCTTTGAGGGAAAAGTATTCTAATGATGTATTATGAAAGGTAAACGTAGTATCTCTCGAGTAGTGTATGAACTTTCTACCAGGTTTACAAAGCACTATTACATACTCTGGTGTTTTGTAAACAAGTTCTCCTTCCCATTCATAATGTTGAACGTTAGGGTACTTTAACCCCTTTATACGTATTACTTCACCCATAATGATTTCCTCCATAACCCTTTCAAACTATTCTATTTTCCTCCTCGTTAACTGAACAACTGCTCATCTATATCGTAACATAGTTGAAAGGCACAATATTTAAGAAAAAAGTATCAATTCACTTAATCTATTTACAATTAATCCAACTAGTGTTAAACTTGTGAGGATTAAATATGAATGAAAATTGAATATTGATCATCATTCTACTAGGGGTGTCCATTCAGCATGGACTGAGAGAAGTACGCGTATAAAGTTCTTTGACTCTTAGAACCTGATCTGGCTTGTACCAGCGGAGGGAAGTAGTTAGCATAATTTGAACAAATTTATTTGTACACGTGTGCATACTTCATCGGGTCTTGAAAAAGAACCCGATTTTTTGTTTTTATTATGCTTAAAAATACCTCACCTTCATATTGATATAGGCCCAGGTTAAAATCAATAAGGGAGGAAATTGGATTGAAAAAAGTAGAAAACGAAGGAATTGAATTTAAATCTCAATTCCCAAATAGTAAAAAAGTATATGTAGAGGGGACACGCTCTGACATTAAAGTTCCAATGAGAGAAATAGAATTAAGTCCAACAGAGACAGAAACAGGGACAGCTCACAATGAACCGATAAGAGTATATGATACAAGTGGTGTATTTACCGATCCGAATTTCATCCCGGACATACATAAAGGACTTCCTGAATTACGAAAATCATGGATTTTGGAACGTAAGGATGTTGAGGAATATAGTGGAAGAGAAGTAAAACCAGAAGATAATGGAATTCGTAGTAAGACGGGAAATGAACAAGTATCGTTTGATCGAAAAGATCGTAATCCGCTACGTGGACTCAAAGGAAAAAATGTAACCCAAATGCATTATGCTCGTAAAGGAGAGATTACCCCTGAAATGGAATTTATCGCCATTAGGGAAAATCTTGATGTGGAATTTGTCCGTAAAGAAGTAGCAGAAGGACGCGCGATCATCCCAGCAAATATTAACCATCCCGAGAGTGAACCAATGATTATCGGTCGTAATTTCCACGTGAAAATTAATGCGAATATTGGGAATTCAGCTGTCAGCTCTTCCATTGAAGAAGAAGTGGAAAAGATGACATGGGCAACTCACTGGGGAACTGATACGCTAATGGATTTATCAACAGGTAAAAATATCCATAACACACGAGAGTTTATTATTCGTAATTCTCCTGTGCCAGTTGGAACCGTTCCTATTTATCAAGCACTTGAAAAAGTGAATGGAATTGCTGAAGATTTAACGTGGGAAGTGTATCGAGATACGTTAATTGAACAAGCAGAGCAAGGGGTAGACTATTTTACGATCCATGCTGGAGTACTTTTGCGTTATATTCCAATGACGATTGAACGCACGACGGGAATCGTCTCCCGAGGAGGATCAATTCTGGCGCAGTGGTGTCTTGCTCACCATAAAGAAAACTTCCTTTATACTCATTTTGAAGAGATTTGTGAAATATTAAAGACGTATGATATCTCGGTTTCATTAGGGGACGGTTTAAGACCGGGATCGATTGCAGATGCGAATGACGACTCACAATTCGCTGAGCTTGATACATTAGGAGAATTAACAGAAATTGCTTGGAAACACGATGTGCAAGTCATGATTGAAGGGCCTGGCCACGTGCCAATGCATAAAATAAAAGAAAATGTCGACCGAGAAATAGAAGTGTGTAAGGGAGCTCCTTTCTATACGCTAGGTCCATTAACAACGGATATTGCGCCGGGATATGATCATATTACTTCAGCCATTGGAGCAGCGATGATTGGTTGGTTTGGAACTGCGATGCTTTGTTACGTGACACCGAAGGAACATTTAGGTCTACCGAACAAAGAGGATGTTCGACAAGGGGTTATTGCCTACAAAATAGCGGCACATGCTGCCGATTTAGCAAAAGGTCATCCTGGTGCACAGAAGCGTGATGATGCGTTATCCAAAGCTCGATTTGAGTTTCGTTGGAACGATCAATTTAATCTTTCGTTAGATCCTGATCGTGCTAGAGAGTACCATGATGAAACGCTACCAGCTGAAGGAGCGAAAGTCGCACATTTTTGTTCCATGTGCGGGCCGAAATTTTGTTCTATGAGAATTTCTCATGATCTTAGAAAACAAGCAAAAGAAGGAGAACAAACAAACAGCGAGTTTATTAAAGAGGGAATGGATAAGAAATCGAAGGAGTTTATTGAGAATGGGTCAGCCATTTACCAATAATTCATTCGAAGATAAAAAAATTGAGTGTTTGCAAGCAGAAATCTCTTTATTACAGCAAAATATCAAGCATTTAGAACAGCAGCTTTCAGAAATTCAACAGTCATGTCGGCATGTATTTAAGGAATCCTATGTGATGAGAAAATGCGTTAAATGTCATTTTGCTGAAAGTAAGTATTATTAATGTTGATAAAAACAACGGCAAGCTTCGCCGTTGTTTTTTTGTTGAAAAAAAGCATGATAATGGAAGAAATCTATTATATAGTAAAATAGTTAAATGTTTTAATTTTTTGACTAAAGGAGATAAATATGATGAATTATATTTGTATAACATGTGGAGTTCAATATGGTGAATCTCATGTAGAGCCGACACAATGTAAAATTTGTTCGGAGGAAAGGCAATACGTAAATCCGAATGGGCAATCATGGACAACATTAGACACAATGATAAAGAATGGTCAATATCATAATGAATTGATTCATAAAGAAGAAAACTTAATTAGTATTGCTACAAAGCCTAAATTTGGCATTGGGCAAGCAGCGTATTTCATAAAAAATGAAGGGTGTAACATTCTCTGGGATTGCATTACATACTTGGATGATAAAACGATTTTAGAGTTAAAGGAAATGGGTGGTGTACAGGCCATTGCGCTCTCACATCCGCATTATTATTCAACGCAGGTGGAATGGGCGGAAACCTTCAATGCGCCTATTTATATTCATGAAGATGATCGAGAATGGGTGACAAGACATAGCGACCACATTCAATTTTGGTCAGGAAATTCTTATGAATTAGCAAACGGATTGACTATTCATCGAATTGGAGGTCATTATAAGGGAGGATCTGTTTTACATTGGGAAAGCGGAAATGATCAAAAAGGTGTATTACTAACCGGCGACATTATTCAAGTTGTGGCAGACCAAAGGTGGGTTAGTTTTATGTATAGCTACCCAAATTTAATCCCACTTCCTGCACATAAAGTGAGAGAAATGGCTGATAAAGTCAATTTATTAACCTTTGATCGTATTTACAATGCGTTTCAGCGTAAAGTAGAGAGCGATGCTAGAGAAGCTGTCCAAAGGTCTGCTGATCGATACATTAAAGCATTGGAAGGAACGTTATTTACAACATAGCTTAATAGACTATGGCCATTATGTAGGTCAATACAAGCCGATTTTCTGTTATAGTAGGAGATCGGCTTGTTTTTTTCATAGGGAAGAACGAAGGAGAACATAATGATGTCGTTGAAAAGGATGATTACGATTGTGAGGCAGTGATGAACATGTTCATGGCAAGCACTATTAGGAAACAATTAAATTGACATGAGTAGAAGTAGGTTTCTTTGCAGGTTTTTCAAAGAATGATTTATTATTGATTAGTGAAATCGTACTTTTTTAGCATCATACACAACAAGGTATGAGATCCTCTCAAAAGGGAGTAGCAAGGCTACGTCATCATCTCAATCACTACATTCCCCTTCTTATGACCTAAGTCTACATATCGATGGGCTTGAACGATTTCTTCCATCGGATAAACTCTATCTATATATGGCTTATATTTGCCTTCCGCAATTAATTTTCTCAGCTTCAATAATTCTTCTATTTTTGTTTTACGACTTCCAGTATCCTTGTGAACATTAAGGTAAACACCAGTTTTTCTTATAACTTTCTTTGCTTTTGACTTTGGTAACTTTGCTACAGCATCAAATAGAACATCATACTTCTTATTTAATTGTGTAAGATCCTGCTTAGTATAATCAATCACATATTCTGCACCTAATTCCTTAGCTAGCTCTTGATTCTTTGTACTACATACAGCTGTTATCTTTGCGCCGTAATGGTTTTTGGCAATCTGTACTGCAGTTGAACCTACTGCACCTGAAGCACCATATATAAGCACTTCTTGGCCCTGTTGAATATCGGCTTTTTCAAGACAACGAATGACAGTCATTCCAGCTCCAACAGAAGCAGCGGCTTCGCCAAAGGGTAAATGATCAGGCATCAAAGTCAGTAGTCCATCTTCAGGCATTCTTTTATATTCCGCATAGCCACCAAAATCCTCTTCCAATGTAGAAGCAAATACTTTATCCCCAACCTTAAACTTCGTCACTTGTTCTCCAATTTCCTCGATTTCTCCTGCTAATTCCATCCCCAATATGGATCTTTTAGGCTTGAACATTCCAAGATACAATCGGGCAAAGGGCCATTGAATAACTGGTACGGAGAAGGCTCGCATTCTTACGTCTCCTCTTGTAACTGTAGAAGCGTGGACTTTTATTAATACTTCCGATTCCTTTGGTATCGGCTTTTTAAGTTGTTTTATACGAAGTACTTCTGGCGCACCATATTCTTCATAGACTATCCCTCTCATAAGGTTCTCTTTCATCATGGCCTCCTAATTATTTTTATTAATACACATTAGTAGGTTATCTGATTGTCAAATCTATTTACATTTATAAAAAGTATATTGTAAATATCTCCTCTTGATGATTTAAAAAAAGAATTCTATATAAAAAAGACTTCAGAGGAGGTCGAATGCCTGAAGTTGGGAGATAGGATTGGTATTAAATGAAGGCTGTTTTCTAAAAGATAGTTTGTATTGTTTTTAAAAACGGTGTATCCTATGTTACTTTTACTATTTTTTCGTTGTGGTATAACACCTTTAGGTAGTTTTTGCTTATTTCATCCATGTGTATTTTACGAAATAAGGAGTAAATAAAGACCCGATGAAGAATATGATGAGTCCTATACATAAAGATAAAAGAGGATTACTAAAGGGTGATAGGAAGGAAGTAAATATAAGCATAGGTAAAATCGTTAAAGATGAAGTGACGAATCTACCAGAAAGCTTTATCCTATGCTCTCCCTGACAGTTCTCACATTTAATCGGTTTATTTCCTACCCATAACGATTTATAAATTTTACGCCAACTAAATAGCTCGTTACAGTTCTCACATTTTTGCAAAGCAAACACCACCTTGTCCGACGTTAATAAATTTCATACATATTTATTTGGGAATCTTGTTATATCAAATTCCTCTTATGTAAATATTACTGAATTTATTTATCCTATTAAACTGTCTATTTGTTGAATAAGATAATTATGTATACTTATATATTAGCATATTTTGTAAAATACCTTGTATAAAAAAAGTGTTATTCATTTTTCAAATTGATAGAAATGCTCCCGCAATGTCACTAATTTCTTTATATACTTATTTCCATACGCTATTTTAGTAAAAAAATAATATTTTTAACGAAAATAGCCTAAATAAATGATTGATGGAAGGAATGGGAGGTCTAACGCGATCAAACCTTTCCGATACTTAAATATAGAGCACACTAATGGAATTACGCATCTATAGGCGTTAGTAGACTGAAACATTTGAAGGAATGGAATAGAATATTGAAGAAGTGATAGGAAAAAACAATAGAAGTTTAGAATACTTAATAAGAAGGATGAAACCTAAAATAAAGGAGAATACATATGAGCAAATTTGGATTGTTTGTAAAATTTACAGTAAGAGAAGGAGAGCGTGACACATTGGTAAATATTCTATTGGAGGCAGCAGAATCGATGCAGCAATTGAATGAATGCCAAATATATTTAGTTAATGTTTCTGACGATGAACCAAATTCTGTATTTGTTTATGAAGTGTGGAGCGATGAGAATGCGCATCAAGCATCATTATCACTTGAAGGGACTCAATTATTGATCAAGCGTTCCAAACCAATTATTACAGGAATGGAGAGAATCAGTACTTTGCAGCCGAAGGGAGGAAAGGGCATCTCTAACTAATATACTTAATATTGCTAAACGGAATAGAAAATCAACAGTACATCCTTATGAAAAGAAGCCATTTTGTCTCAAAATGGCTTCTTTTTTCGTCATTACATTAGAAAGACACAGGTTTCACAAGTATTTTAGTCTGCATTTGCATCATTTCAGTTATATGGAATTCTTCACTGAATGTTTTTAGTATAGATGAGGGTCAAGTTTTTTAGACGGATGGACTCACCCGGCTAACCGATCAGTTCCCTTTATTTCTTTGCAATTTTTTCAATAACAGAGTGTAAATCATCTGGTCTATGAAATTCGATAGGTGAGAAGCCTTTTTCGAACGTAATTTGTTCTGATTCAATCATAAGAACGTACCGCCCGTTGACTTTTGCGAGATGAACTGTATCACCAAAATCGGATAATAATGACTTGACTGAAATATGATCTAGCTTAAGTTTAAGCTCAACTTCAGGTGCTTGTTCAACAATGTGTTGAGTGGCCTCTATTACTTGTTCAGTCGTTAGCCTCTCTTGAAGCTCTCTTTTTGGACTGACGGCCCAATGCTCTACAGCTTCTTCAAACTCCGCTTTTTCCGTACTCTCAGCTTCAAATACTTCTTCGATATGGTCACTGACCATTTCAATCACCTGAGTTTTTACGATTTCAGGCATCGATCGCTCATATTCAATAAACTTTAAAAAATCTTCAAAATATCGAGCATGTGAAGCTTGGTGAATTTTTAACTCCACGGGATCCATCATCCCTTCCTCTGGCATATATGGATAGACGATACTTTTCATGTTTTTCGTTGTAATGGCCAATTCAACGTTATGGATCATCGTCGCTTCGTCCGTAATACTTGCTACTTTCGGTTCAAAATCACATTTCAGCATAAATAAGAAAGGGTCATCAAAGAATTTTGTTAATTTCGCTGAAACGACTAAGAAAACACCTCCCCGAACAGCACTTGTATCGATATAGGTTTGTGCGAAAGCATCTGTCATTTCTCGGAATTTTTCAGTTGACTCTGCGAATCGTGCCTTATGGAATAGGTTGTAATTAGGATTGGAAGTTAAGTCATGTCCTTGTTCAACGATGAAGCGCCCAATCTTCGTTGGGGCATTATCCGATTTGGCGTGTCGATCGACCTTTCGCTTCACGATACGAGCCAGTTCACCATCTAGAAAGGTTTTAAGTGGACTTTGTTCATACCCTGTTGTGTCCATTGTTTGGTAGTGTTTATATTTTTTATGTGCTTCTTCTCCGGATCCTTCAACTTGTACTACGTAAAAGGATAAATAGCTTATCGTAAAATCCATATGCATCTCCTTTTTCTTCGATTTTATCAGTATATGAAATGATGAAGTCGTCGTCAATGAGCTGAAGAATAATTGCATTGACAAGTAATATGATAATTAAAGGCTGTCTTTTTTAGTCAATACAAACGGAATGGATGATGTCTTGATTATTAGATTTCTACTTCAACAAAAAGGGGTTTCCATAAAGACCGTTATAAATCTCTTTTTAAGGTGATTCTAAATTTAAGCCTTTGGTTATAAGAGGGAGCGATTTCGAGATAAAACTTAGATTTTAAAAGAATAATAGTCGTATTGAATTTTTTACAGTATCTAATACAAGAGGAAGAAAATATATAGAAGTTCTTTTTTGAGTAGAAACATATTTTAACAAAAAACAAAGGATTTCTTTCTAATAAAATCGAAATAAAAAAATAAATCGAAACGTTGTTACATACCATAAGAAAACTCATGTAAAACAGGAAAATATTCATTTTCCTAAGTCATACGGAAGCGGAGGGGATTAGTTGGAGTATGCGGTTGAACTAGAAAATTTGAGTAAATCTTTTGGAAATCAAGAAGTACTAAAGAAGATTAGCTTTAAGGTTCCTAAGGGAACTGTTTTTGGGCTGTTAGGACCGAATGGGGCTGGGAAAACAACAGCGATACGAATCATGTCCTGTTTAATGGAACCAACAGGTGGAGATGTGAGAATATTAGGAAAATCCATTCATTCCAATCGAAAGGAGATTAGGAGAATCGTAGGGTGTGTGACTGAGTCACCTGGAATTTATAACAGATTGTCGGTATGGGACAACCTAGAATTTTTCGCACACTGTTATGAGCTGCCCAAAAATGAGCGAAGTCTTCGAATCGAAACGCTTTTGAAACAATTTAATCTTTGGAAGCGGAAAGATGATCCGGCTGGGAGCCTTTCAAAAGGGATGAAGCAGAAGGTTTCAATTATTTGTGCATTATTACATGACCCTGAAGTTCTCTTCTTTGATGAAATAACTGCAAACCTCGACCCAATAAGTATCCGTGAAATGAAGAATCAAATCAAAGATTGGGTAAATTCTGGAAAAACCATTATTTATTGTTCTCACACTCTATCGGAGGTGGATGAACTATGCCATCAATTTGCCATTATTGATGGAAATGTAATTAGTTTGACGACTCCACAAAAATTTAGAGAAGAATGGTCCATGTACAATGTGTCAATGAAGCTTGAATCAAATCATAGTCAAGCTGAAATGATATTCCGAAATGCACCAGAAATTGTGGCGTTTGAACAAGATGGAGGAGAATACAAACTAAAAGTAGATAATCCTGACAGTAATAATTATCAATTGCTTAAAAAGCTAGTCTCTTTAAACATCCCAGTAACCTATATTCAAAAGATATCAGTTACATTAGAAGATTCGTATCACGCCTTACTTAAAAGTGATCGGGGGGAGATATAGTGCCGTTTTTTATTATGAGACGTGAATGGAAAGAAATTTTTGCTACAAAATCTCTTTTTCTAACAAACATGATTGCACCAATCGTTCTCCTCCTAGCGGCTTTTTTAACTATCAATTATACTCAGGAAGGAGATATTAAAATCCTCTTAGATGCCATCAAGCAAGTAAATCCACAGCTCAATGTACTCGATTCACAAGGAACGGTTCTGCTTGCTCGTTTTTACTTTCTCTTTTTTCTAATCATCCCTGCTGTTCTACCATTATCTCTAGCAACAAACAGTATCATTACTGAAAAGATGACAGGAACTTTAGAAACGGTATTAGTGACCCCGATTACAACAAAGCATTTTATATTAGGGAAAATTTTAGCGTTCTCGATTCCACCGGTCGTGACGACTTGGATTATGCAAGTGGTTTATTTACTATATGTTTATTCCACATTTGATGGAGCAGGTGAATTCTTTTCACCAATTTTGATCATTTGTTCGATGTTTTTAGTGCCGTTTGTTTCATTAATTAGTGTAACTTTAAGCATCATCGTTTCATCAAAAGTGAATAATGTTTCAGCAGCACAGCAGTTTAGTATCTTGATTATCTTGCCAATTATTGCGATGTCCATTAGTCAGGTTGTCTTTCTTTCATTTTTGTCCAATCCATTAGTTTACATTGGTATTCTTGCTTTCTCTGTTGTTCTTTCATTTGTCGCTTTTCGTTTATGCATCGGGTTATTTAGTCGAAAAAATATTATTACTAAATGGAAGTCCTAAAATTAGTTGGATTAATATCCAGTCATTACTACGACTCCATAACGTAAATCTATAATTTCGTAAGGAAAGGTATTTATATTTTGATTTTCGAAAAGAAAAGAGTAGAGTAGTAGCTACTTAATTGTTGGTAGCTACTTTTTTGTTAAAAAAATTTTTTCTTACAAGGGGTGACTTTCAGAAGTTAGCTTCCAGCCTTAACCCGATCCTCCTTTTTACTCCAAATGTACAGTACATACTTAGACAAAGAATTTCCTTTAAGAGCTAGTATTCCTCCTATTTGGCAATAGGACTATTTCCTATATCAATATAAAAATAATATTTCTTGATTCCGTGTTTTTTCATTCCCCTGACTTGAGAAATTTCAATTTGAACTTAGTGACTCACTTGTATGTATGCGCATTTTCGACAGGCGAGTATTTAGAAATCATTCATAAGGGTTGGTATACCCAGGATGTGGGTAGAGGTAATGAACATAGTCAATTTCCATTTGTATTATTGTGAAAAATCACGCACGACTTGCTTCTGTCTGCAGGTATGTAAAGATATCTTTACGTACCAAATAATGTATGATACTGTAGATGTAAAGATATCTTTACATGATTGGGGGTAGGGTTGTGACGAAAGTAATTAACCATATTAGGGAAATACGACAGCAAAGAGGAATCACACAAGTGAAGATGGCAGAAGATCTGCAAATTACTCGTCAAACGATTAATGCTATTGAAAAACAGAAATATAACCCTAGTCTTGAATTGGCATTGAAAATAATCGATTATTTTAACGTTTCAATTGAAGAAGTCTTTTATTTAGAAAACAGAAAGGAGAAGAAGGGATGAAGAAACGCAATCAACTGTTCATTTTTGTGTTTTTAGTGGGATGTATCACCATCGGAGGTTTAATGGGGTTCGCAGTTATTGGAAAGAAAGAGGGGGAATATCCGTTTGAATTAATGTGGGCTGCTTTAGGAGGTACAATCGGGGGGATATTCATCACCTTACTTATTTATTTCTTACGAATGAAACGAAAAGTAAACCTCCCAGCTATTGATGAAAGAGTTTTAAATGTTTTAAAGAATTATTTTCTTATTGTATTATATGTTGTCTTATTTGGAAGCGGTGTCGTCTTCGGCTCTTTATTTACATTTGGAGTAGAAACAATTGAGACAGGTGCAGTGATTGCTTCTTTATCGATCATGTATATCGTTATTATAGTGGGAGCATTCGTCACGGTTAAAGTCTTTTAGTTGATGAAGGAAACAGGATTTGATGGTTCAGCATTTTTTATTATAGGTAAACAGATGTATTAAAAAGGTCCTTATAATCTATAAAAATGTTTAATCAGCTTCTCTTCTGTCGTATAGGCTCATAAATTCAGTCCAACTATTCCGTCCACAACAATTTTCCTACAGGAGCACTACCTAACTCATGAATCGTATAAACTTCCTTTCCTTAGAACAGAACTAATCGCCCCTATTAGTAGATGAATATTCGTTAAAATTTACAATAATTAATTGGACATTCCTTCTTTAGTCATAATTGTTCACCTTCTTTCATTAAATATAGATGAGGGGCAAGTTGTGCTTGTATGGAAGCGAGGTTTTCAAAATACAATACAGACCAAGAAATAGGGTTCGACGACATCTGTTTAGAAGGGGCCTCAGTTGTAATTCTCTTGTTATTTCTCCATAAAAGTATTTGGGAACATTCATTCATAAAAAGCATAGAATGAACTATCTCGAAACATTTTAGACATCTACCCAAATTTAATCGCACAAACGTCTAGAATGTGGCATAAGATGAATTGAAAATGAATGAGGAGGTTCGCTCGAATGGCAGAATTCAGAGAGATTATTACAAAGGCGGTCGTAGCGAAGGGGCGAAAATTTACACAGTCCCATCATACGATTAGTCCACCACAACATCCATCGAGCATTTTAGGCTGCTGGATCATAAATCATGAGTATGAAGCACGCAAGGATGGGAAGAAGGTTGAAATTTCCGGTTCGTATGATATCAATGTGTGGTATTCCTATAGCGATAATTCAAAAACAGCCGTTGTAACGGAAACGGTTGAATACACAGATGTCATTAAGCTAAAATACCGAGATCCAGATTGTCTAGATGACAAAGAAGTGGTTGCAACAGTTCTGCAACAGCCAAATTGTGTAGAAGCCGTCATCTCGCCTAATGGAAATAAGGTTATTGTACACGTGGAAAGAGAATTTATTGTTGAAGTGATTGGCGAAACGAAAATCTTTGTTCAATTCGATCCTGAAGGAACCGAAGATGAAGAATGGGATTTTGAAGTTGACGATGAGGAATTCGAAGAACTGGATCCAGATTTCTTACTAGATGTTGAGGAGTAAAACTAGGAAGAAAACTCTTCCTAGTTTTTTTTGTCAATAAAGTGAAGTGAATTTTTTAACACTTTAGTCGCTGGACTAAAGTGTTTTATAATGAAATAATAGTTGGAAAAATCGGGAATATTTGAGCCATTTCTTTCGGATTTATAGAGTTTTCTCATAATGCGAAAACAAGATATTTGTGTAAGACACTGTTTACACTTTTCCATGCTCACACCGAATAATGGATTTAATTCACAAATGGAAAGGAAGGATGTACGTTGATTCGTATCTTTAATCAGTCTGATACCTTAATCATTGTGCTACACGAAATTTATGGCATCAATCAGCATATACTCGATTACTGCGAGCAATTATCTTCTGAAGGTTATGATATTGTCTGTCCAAACTTACTAGAAACAAAGGTTGTTTTTGACTATTCAAAACAAGAGGAAGCTTATCAATATTTTCAGCGTAAAATTGGGTTTCAGACTGCACAACAAAAAGTAAGAGAAATCGTACAATTGAATAGAGAAAAATATACAAACCTATTTGTTGTAGGCTTTAGTATTGGGGCAACAATTGCTTGGTTATGTAGTAATGAGCAAGAAATAGCGGGCATCGTAGGGTTTTATGGCTCACGCATTCGAGACTATGTGAAAATAGATCCGCAATGTCCGGTGTTATTATTTTTCTCAGAAGAGGAACAATCATTTAATGTCGAGAAAGTAATGGAAAAAATTAAACACCCAAATATTGAGTTATATAGAGAAGAAGGGCATCATGGGTTTTGTGACCCCTATTCCTTATATTACCGTAACGATTTAGCTCAAAGAACGTTTGATAAAACAAAGGCGTTTTTACTAGAAAAAATACGACTACCAAGATAGGTTTAGATGATTCAATTTTATCAATTTTTAGAGAGTGTTAAAAGCATATTGAACGACTGCCTTTCCTGCTTCTGTTCCTATTCCTTTTCCCCAGTACCTTGGATAAAGAAGATGGATAGTTTCTATATATTCTGAATTATCAATATATCTTAAACCACAATGACCCATAATTTCCTTACATACCTTGTCTGGCATTGCAGCATAAATGGTCAATTGTTTTAAAATAGAAATTCTATTACTCTAGTAAATTTTTTTGCACCGGAACTCTAAATAGTAGGTAATGCGTCTTGGAATTTAGATCATAGTACCAGTATATCCAAGTTTTTGAGAGTTCTTACATGGGTGTTGCAGTTTTTACACCAGAACCTGATTGTGATATAGTAGAAAAATAGATAATAATGGAAAGGTGCTCAATATGGAGAAAAAAATCATTATTGGAATTCTATCAGCAACCTTAGTAACAGGAGGTTTAGGTGGTATTGCATATAACAAATATGTTCAAGCAGTAGAAGTAGAAAAACTGGAATTGCAACAGAAAGAACATCTTGAAAAAGCGAAATCCTCCGTACTAGGTTTATATAGTGAAGATAAAAATGCCCTCTCAGAATCCATTACGTCAGAATTAATTCTCGAAGCAGAGAAGTTAGTAATTAAAGTAGAAAAGAAGTCAGATAGAGAGCAGTTACAGCAAGAGATTGAGAATGTGCAAACGATGTTTGATACACAAAATAGTATATTTTCATTACTAAAAGACAATAAATTAGTTGATAACATTACTAAAGAGCAGTTAAACGAGGTAAGTATTCAGATTGAAGAGGTAAAATCAATAAACGAAACGTTTTATCAAACGTTAAAGAAATATTTTGATCTTGCAAATACTCAATATACTGATTTAATAGCAACGACAGAGAAAATAAAGGAGTTAGAACAATCGCCAGATCGTACTACATATAAAGAAGTTGAAAAGTTAGTAAGCAAGGTTTTAAATGAAAGTCAAAAGAGTGAGCTTATAGAGAGAGTGGCAAAAGTCGATTCGATTTTAACAGAACAAGAGGAAGAAGCGAAAAGAATCGCGCAAGCAGCTAAAGAAGCAGAAGAGAGAGCGAAGCAAGAGGCAAGCGTTAGTGTAGCGTCATCAAATAATCAAACGTCAGCAAGTTCGGAAAAATCTTCAACTAGTAATAACACCACAAATGAAAAATCATCTTCAAAGGATACTACATCAAGTAAACAGCCATCAGAGAATAATACTCCCAGTAATAAAGAAGCTAACAATAAGTCGTCTGAAACTGTATCATCAGAAAGTAATTCTTCAATTGAATCTGATCCATATGCAAGTGATAGAGATTGGGATGTAGTTGTAGTCGGAGAATATTTAGACAATTCTGAGTGGACATATGCCCTCTCGGAATCCATTACATCAGATTTAATTCTCGAAGTAGAGAAGTTAGTAATAAAAGTAGAAAATAAGTCAGATAGTGGGCAATTACAGCAAGAGATTGAGAATGTGCAAACGATGTTTGATACACAAAATAGTATATCTTCATTACTAAAAGACAATATATTAGTTGATAACATTACTAAAGAGCAGTTAAACGAGGTAAGTATTCAGATTGAAGAGGTAAAATCAATAAACGAAACGTTTTATCAAACGTTAAAGAAATATTTTGATCTTGCAAATACTCAATATACTGATTTAATAGCAACGACAGAGAAAATAACGGAATTAGAACAATCACCAGATCGTACTACATATAAAGAAGTTGAACAGTTAGTAAGCAAGGTTTTAAATGAAAGTCAAAAGAGTAAGCTTTTAGAGAGAGTAGCAAAAGTCGATATGACTTTAACAGAACAAGAGGCAGAAGCAAAAAGAGTCGCGCAAACAGCTAAAGAAGCAGAAGAGAAAGGTGAAGCAGAGGCAAGCGTTAGCGTAGCGTCATCAAATAATTAAACATCAGTAAGTTCAAAAATCTTCAACTAGTAATAACACCACAAATTCTTCAATTGAATCTGATCCATATGCAAGTGATAGAGATTTGGGTGCAGTGTGAGAATATATAGAATTATGAGTGGACTCACACTTGATAGTCAAGGTAATACATGGAATTCTTGGGAATGAAGATAACCATTAAACAATGAAATATAACAATGTTTGAGATAAGAGAGTGTGGTACAAAACCCACCTCTGAATCGAAGTTAGATTATCTTCGCCCCTCTCCCAACATCGAACGTACGGATTGTGTATACGGCGTTTCAATTTATATTACAGGGTGTATTTATAGAAAATGCTCTAAAGCAGAGGGGGATCCTCTCTGCTTTCATTTAGTCATTCACGTTTCCCTCATACTTACCGTTGGTGGCATCGATGACCGCCATCGGGTCCCAAAACTCTCGGAGCAGGATTAGCTTACCATCGAGAAACAGCATCTTGTTCATGTAACTTTGAGTGTAAGTGTTACCTTCAGAAGTCACAGCGTCCCCCTCGTATTCATTTATGATAATATCGGGTTCACCCTCAACCGCATAGGAACGAATGCTGTGTAACTTCAACTCCTTGAGTTGGGTAAGCATCTGGCGGAGATAAGTAGTAGCAACTTCTTTTCCTTCAAAACGGTCTGGCATGTCGAGCGAAGGAGCGTATGGGAACTCTAGCACGATGTCGTCCGCAAAGTATTCAAAGCCCTCCTCGCTGTTATTTGCGGCAAGTATAGATTGTGCCACCTTAATGTTGGACGCTGCTACTGGGGAAATATTCACGGATGTATTGTTTTGATTAGTCATTTTAAATCCTGCTAAAAAAGTACTCAACCACTGTCGTATATCGAACAATTGTTGTATAACTTTATTGTAGGCACAGCTTCACTCTCGCTCAAGTAACAAAAACCTGTTATTGTTGCATAATCCTCATTTTCCCCTAATTGTCTAATATTTTGAATTAATGAGACTGTAATGTTTTGGATGTGATAAATGGAAGAACTTCAAATCTCACATCCCTTTCCAATTTAAAGCTATTCCATTCTTAATAATTCCCTAATAGACAAACTTGCATATTCCAAATAATCTTCTGGTGATTTATTGCTGTTCTGCTTCCAATCAATTGAAGCTCCGTAGATCATCCAACTTAACATAGTGGCAATCATTCTTAGCTTTTCATCACTTTGATCCGGATACTTATTTAATAGTGATTGTAAGATTATCTGTTCAAGTTCCTTTTTTAATATAGTTTCTATATTGACAGCCATATCATGATAACTTCTCTGGCATCGGTCAGATAAGCTCATGTGAAATTTTGTAATGGATATGAATAAACTCTTCAGCATTTCCTCATTGAATTCTTTATTATTCGACAGTTCCTGAAGTACATTCTCAATTAAAACTTCTTTTATTACTTTTTCAAGCAAATCATATTTATCGAGAAAATGGTGATAAAAGGTTGCTCGATTAATCATGGCCCCTGACGTAATATCACTGATTTTAATACTATTGAAATCCTTTTTTTCCAAGAGTTCTATCAAAGAATCAATAATGAATTTCCTAGTTCGAACTGAACGTAGGTCTGTGTTTCCCTCAATCATAAAGATATACCTCCATTCCAAAATGATTTTAGACATTTTACATAAACTGTAGCTTATGCAACAAAATGAGCTTTTTGTTGCTAGGATATTAAACTAACTACATTTATAATCTTCAGTATACAACAAGTGTTGCTTTACGCAACACTTGTAAAGTAATTGCAGTTTGTGAAACCACATGAAAATTTAAAAATTTGTACGTAAGTTATAAGGAGGAAATGAGATGTCAAGTAAACCAACATTTAATAGAGAAGTAAGAGAATTTTGGTATCCAAAATATAGTAAAAATGGATATCCTCATGTTCAACAAGGGATTATTTTAAACCCTGAAAAAAATGAAGAATTTTCCCCATTTATTTTGATGGCTGAAGACTGGTATAAGCGTGGAATCTTCTCCGACCATCCTCACCGAGGCTTTCAAACTGTAACATATGTGGTTGATGGAAGGCTTGAACATATCGACAATGCTGGCGGTTATAGCCTGTTGGACGCTGGCGATGTTCAATACATGAATGCAGGTTGGGCAGCTAGACATGCGGAAGAGGCTTTTGATGATGATCTTATTCATACTTTACAAGTGTGGCTGAATCTGCCAAAAAGTCTGAAACAAACAGAAACAAGTTATCAAAATATTCGCGTTGAAGATGCACCTGTTGTGAATATCGATGGTGGAACGGTTCGTGTATATTCAGGTGAAATCGCTGGAGCAACTGGACCGATGAAAAGTTTGGTGCCAATTACAATGTCAGAAATCACTCTCCGTGAGGGTACGGACTATACACATGTTTTGCCTGAGAATCATAATTCATTTTTGTACATGTTGGCAGGAGAGATGGAGTTTGGAGAAAGTAAAACTAAGATAGCTAAAACTGGAGCCGCTACCTTGTCCTTTAATGAAGAAGGTACCGTGTCTAACCGTAGTGAATTAAAAATAAAGGCCGTATCCAAGTCCAAAGTATTGATCTATTCAGGCGTTCCTATTCGAGAAGAAATAGCTTTTGGTGGACCATTTGTAATGAACTCGCAGGAAGAGATTAGGGAGGCATTTCGAGATCTCCAGCGAGGAGTATTTGGCCCATCTGCTGTAAAAAAGTAAAAACAATATACAAAGATATCAATGAGAGGGGAACAAAATTGATGGATATTTTATTTTTAATTGGAAGGATTTTATTTTCAGTTATTTTTATCTCGGCAGGATTTAATCATTTAAAAGATTTTACAAATACAGTTGAGATGGTGAAGAAAACTAAAGCTCCTTTTCCGAAATTGTCTGCTGCTGCTATGAGTTTCTTTTCCCTAGTAGGTGGTTTAAGTGTTGCTTTTGGCTTCTATGCAGAAATTGGGGCGTTTCTTCTTTTCATTTTTCTAATACCGACAACCTTTATTGTTCACAGTTTTTGGAGATTGCCAGATGATGAGAAGGAAATTCAGAGTGTGCATTTTTTCAAGAACCTTGCTCTAATGGGTACAACATTAATGATTTTTTATTACGGTTCTGGTCCTTTTAGTTTGTAAAAGTTTCTATTAAAACACTAAACTAAATGGGAAGCCTGATACATGTACACCAAGTTAAAAAGAATAACATAATCCAATATTATTGACATGAGGAAAGTCCGAAAAAGAAAGGATTTGACTAAGAGGGTATAGAAATCCTGTCGGAGAATTAGCCCAGTTTATTGACTAATTAATAGTTTGATAAACCTTTCTATAGTTCGGGATTGAGTCCCACTGGGGAGATACTCTTCCTGACTACTGTATTCATATGACTAAATTTAAAGGTCAACCAGATAAGATAATATAGTTAACTGGTAGCGATTCTACAAAAATGTAGGATCGCTTTTTCTTATTCGAATAATGGGAATGGGTTAAGAAAAGGTTGTGAACTAATATCCATAAACAATAGAGAAAGAAGCGATAAACGTTTTTTTGATAGAGGTCATATTTTAGTTATTCCACAATACCAGCTCATATCATTCATTTTTCACTAGTAAAAAGAGATAGTATCATTCAAATAGTGAAAATAGTAAAAATGAAACTATTGACCTATTGGTAGACGAATAAAATTTGGATATGATAATGGCAGAAGATTCTGAAAAAAGGAGTGGGTATGATGAAATGGTTCGTTAGTTTTTTATTTATTGGAGCAATATGTGTTTTATTATCCCCAGAAAAGAAAGCGCTTTCATTCGAAGGGGATCAGAATGAATTTCCAATGATTCTTGTTCATGGCCTAGGCGGATGGGGAAAGGAAGAGGTGAAGGGATTTAATTATTGGGGAGGGCTTCGAGATATTGAAGCAGACCTTAATCAAAATGGGTTTGAAACACATGTAGCTTCAATTGGACCGGTTTCTAGTAACTGGGATCGAGCGGCAGAATTATATGCCTATCTACGTGGTGGAACAGTTGATTATGGTGCAGCGCACGCTCAGGAACACCAACATGATCGTTTTGGTAAGACATATCCGGGTGTTTTAGATGAATGGGACGATACAAATAAGGTGCATTTAATTGGGCACAGTATGGGGGGACAAACCTCTCGTATGCTTGGAGAATTGTTGAAATCAGGTAGTGTAGAAGAACAAGAATTTCATGAGGCGAATCCTGAGGGAGAGGAGATGTCTCCTTTATATGCTGGTGGAAAAGACTGGATACATAGTATAACTACCATTGGGACACCTCATAATGGATCAGCAGTTACAGATGAAGCGGGGGAGTTTGTTCCTTTTCTCAAAAAATTTGTTTGGAAGTATATTTCATTAGCTGATTATTATACTAATGATTATTTTAATTATAATTTTGATTTGGACCATTGGGGGTTAAAACGTCGTTCAGGAGAGTCACTCTCAGCTTATGTCGATCGATTATTTGCTAATTCGTTTTGGGAAACGGCTGATACGAGTCAATATGATTTAACGACAGTTGGAGCAAAAGAATTAAATGATTTTATGAAGACATATGATGACGTCTACTATTTTTCATACACAGGGGATGCAACCTATGATTCTATTTTCACTTCTTATCGGATCCCGTTACTTTCAATGAATCCGATTCTTCATCCAGCAGGCTATTTATTAGGTAGATATGATAATAGTGAATTTGGAATCGATTCAACGTGGTATGCAAATGACGGACTTGTGAGTGTTCCTTCTTCTCAATATCCGTCCGGACACCCTGCAAAAAAGGTCAATGTTGATAACCCTGAAATAGGGGTTTGGAATTACCATGACACCTTGTATAGGTGGGACCACATAGATTTTGTTGGAATTGATTTAGCGGATACGCTTGGGTTAAGTGATATTCATGCATTTTATAAAGAAATTGCTACAAACCTGGCTGCTTTACCTAGCAATTAAGGGAATTCAATGGAGAAGCTAACTATCAAAAATCAACGGTAAACAAAAAGAAATCATTGATGAAACACCCTTCATCAATGATTTCTTTTTTTATGTATGTATAGTACTAGTGGTTAAAGGTAGTAATAGAATAGTCTGTTGTAACAAGGTCAACTTATTAGGTGGTTTCTATTATTATATAGAGTTGACAAATAGATACATATACAAAAATCTATGACTTTCCACTATTTAAGCACTTATTCGTCACAAGTGTACGTTCCACTATCGTTTGCTCCATTATGAAGGCCCTATTGGTTTCATCATATTGATTCCCATAAGGTCAAAACCTAATTCCTCATATAGTTTTCTAGCACCAGTATTGCTTCCAAAAACGTGAAGTTTAAAATAGTTAACACCTTTTTTAATTAACCACTTCTCTATATCATTCATTACTTGGCTTCCAAACCCTTTCCCTCTGTACTCGTCAAAGAGGTAAATTTCATAAAGAAAGGCACTCTTTTTGTTTAATTCTACTTTAAGCCATACAAAACCAATTCTTTTCGAACCATGGTTAACGTTAAATAAATAATGATTAGGTGTATTCACTCCTTCAGGCAAAAGGGCTTTAAGTTGTTTGGCAGCTTTTACAACAGGTTCTTCACCTTCCTCATGAACATGATGAGATAAAACTTCCGTATATCTTTCCACCTTTTCATCAAAATAGGAGCTAAACTCTTCCTCTGTCATGCTTGTAAGTTCAACAGCGGTCATAAAAATCATCCTTTCTATACCTATTATTTTCGTCTAATTTCTGTTGGAAATCATATAGCTTAGTTTTAACGTAATAGATTTGTTGAAATAAAATCCTACCCATTCTATGAATGATGGAAATAGGTCTAAGAAAAGGAAGGAATGCGGTGAAAAGAGAAGATAACCAATAAAACCTAGAGTAAACTTATCCACCTATTTAAGTATGTACATAAGCTAAATCCATTTGATATTAAGTACTATGTCGATTTCCTTCTTCAATTCATAAGGGAATAGGTAGTTTTTAGTCATGTGGTCAACGAAATAACAGAAAATCATGTTGGCATGAACTTCGATTGTTTATTTTTCCATTAAAAAGAATTTCTGGCTCCACTGTTTATCAATATTTTAAAAATTATTATACCATAGTATTCCAACAGATATTAGTTTGAAAATCCGTTCTATTAATGTTGATAAATAGGTTTCTGTTAAATTTTAATGGCTAAACACTTACTTTTTTAATTTATAGAGGTAATTAAATAGGGTGTTTTCATCCATATTTTAAATATATAGGTCGTAATATTCAGAAAAATATTGACTTTCCTTTTATTGGGTTATATAGTTAGTTACATAACTAACTAACCAGTGGAGTGTTGATGATGGATCATGAATTAACGTCCAATAAGCCAATTTTTCAACAAATTGCAGATAAGATTGAGTCAGGTATTCTAGATGAGTCTATCTCTGAAGGGGATCGAGTACCATCGACCAATGAAATTGCCAAGCATTATCAAATTAATCCAGCAACTGCAGCCAAAGGAATGAACCTACTTGTCGAGGAAGGTGTTATTTTTAAAAAAAGGGGGATAGGAATGTTTGTGGCGGAAGGCGCGAAAGAAATCGTACTAGAAAAAAGAAAAAAGGTTTTTTATGAAAGCTATATGATTCCATTGAAAAAAGAGGCCCATAAAATTGGTATTACGAAGGACGAACTCCAATTCTTACTTGCCAAGGAGGATTAGAAATGACCATAATCGTGAGTGATGTATGTAAAACGTTCGGTAAGCATGCCGCCTTAAAAAATGTTAATGTTTCGTTTAAAGAGAATACAATCTATGGTTTACTTGGAAAAAATGGAGCTGGTAAAACAACGCTTATGCAATTAATAGCAGGGCATACGCTACCGACCAGTGGTGAAATCTTAATAAATGGTCAGTCACCATTTAATAATCGTAGAGTTCTTCAAGATGTATGTTTTATTAATGAAAGTAGTAATTTTAAACGAAGGTTAAAAGTAAAGGATGTATTAAAAATTTCGTCCTTGTTCTATCCAAATTGGTCTCAAAATACAGCGAACCGGTTGATGGAGGAATTTCAGTTGAAGCCGAATGTGAATGCACGAGGACTCTCCAAAGGAATGGAGTCTGCTCTAGGTATTATCATTGGTCTTGCCTCTCGTGCTAAAATGACCATTCTTGATGAGCCATATATTGGTCTAGATGCTTCAGCACGGTACACTTTTTATGATCTTTTACTAGAAGAATTTGAAAGGTATCCAAGGACATTTATTTTATCTACTCACTTAATTGATGAAGTAAGCCGTTTATTTGAAGAAGTGGTCGTGCTTAAGGATGGAAAAATCCTGTTTCAGGAAGGTGCAGATGCCTTAATTCAAAAAAGCATAAAGGTCAGCGGGGCAAGAGAGAAGGTTGACACGTTTATTAAAGGAAAGAACGTAATTGATGAGAAAGAGATAATGGGTATTAAAACAGCTCTTGTCTATGGAGAAGCATTTTCCATTGAAGAGGCAACAGCGGTCGGATTGGAAGCGGAGCGGAGTACAATGCAAAGGTTAATGGTTCACTTAACGGATTCAAAGGAGGAAACGATTCATGTATAAAGAGTTAAAAGCGGTTTTGTATTATTTCTTACTTGACTATCGTTTTTCTCTTGGGGTGTTTTGGACCATTCTTATTAGTTCATTGATAGGCTTTTCCCTCATCGGTTTGATAGGTGACGGAATAGGGAACGTTGTCATCGTTACAAGCCTCCCTGTTCTGATTTATTGTATAGTGTCAGGAATTAATATGACGAAAGAGACGTTCCCATTTTGTATTAAAATGGGTGTAACACGACATCAATATATGCTTGGTTCTGCATTGTTTACACTCCTTCTTTCAGTTGGAATGTCTCTTGTCCATTTGATCATTAGCTACGGATATGATTGGTTGCTTAAGCTAGGAAGCATTGAGGGAATCACCCATTATTCACTGCTACAATTTTTTAGCCTTTCCAATACGTGGTTTAATGAACTTTGGTTGCTTGCCTTTTTAAATTTCGTTTTTCTAGGTTTTGGCATTTTGTTTGGGACAATTATCTATCGTTATGGATTAGTTGGGGGCTTTAGTACAGTTGCTGTCCTTGTTTTTCTTTTCGTCTTACCAACTTCTAGGGAGGCTCTGATAGAGAGAATGCTTTTAGTAAATAATGGCCAATTAAGCATTCAATTTGGCTTTTTATTCGTCTTAACAAGCATCGTCTTTTTTCAAAATTGGCTTCTTATTAGAAAAGCATCAACGATGGCAGCTAGCACTCGTTAATGTTAAAAAAGCAGTATGTTCGTGCCCCTAGTTCACCTTGAGAAGCGAAAATACAAATAGAATAGTAAAAGACAGACCATAATCATAGTAAAGGTTTGTCTTTTTTATTGTATATAGTAGGTTTGTTTTTGATAAATAAAAATTTTAGTATGTTAAAAAGGACCAAAAAAAGGCCCAATATTATACCCTTATTATATTAATGTATTCTTAGCTATACCGATAACCCTTTATCTATGTCCATCTTTACGTGCTTTTATATACCCGTAATACGCACATGTACCATTTTGGGTAAGGTCTTTTACTTCAAAGCCACATTTCTCATAGAAGCTGAAATTGTTAGCTGATGTGTGTGCAAACCAATCACCGTGGGGAAGCTTTTGAACACAAAGCTCTACGAGTTTTTTACCGATACCTTCTCCTCGATACTCTGATAAAACTACTAAATCCATTAGGTTAGCAGCCATAATTTGATCTGAGATAACCCTTACCATCCCAATCATTTTGTTATTATCCCAAACAGTAAATGCCCAAGTTGAGTTCTTGAATATTAACGAAAACTTCTCTTTCTGCCAAGATGGTGTATTCCTTGCCCATCCAGCGTCTTCAAACAAGGCTTCAACATATTCAGCAGGAACTCCCTCGGTACCTTCTCTTATTACTAAGCCGTTGAAATATTGGTACATATTAACGCCCCTTTTTATTATGGCTTATTCTAATTTTTAGTGTTCATTTCCCATTTCTTTACCTAACAACCTGTCCCGTTTGTTAGACTCCATATAACCACATTTTCATTTTTCTTCTAACAAGAAAACTTGTCATGCACTAACGAGTTTATAAAGTTTATCTAGTCATTTTCAAAGCTGATTTAACAGCTATTTAAGCAGACATTTTTTACAATGCACCTCAGAACGGAACCCTTTACCTTGCAAGAGGAGGCTTGTTTTACGTAAAAGCAGTCCCTTTTGTTACAATGACTGTCAAAAAATCCGTTTGTATATTGTAATAGAGTGATTGTCAGCCATTTTACTAATGGATTTTTACTAATTTCTTATTTTTTATGCAATAGACGCCTTCCCCTTCCATTGCTTCAAGCTTTCCATTTTTAAGATAAACACAAGTTTCTTCGTCTATTCCGAAATGTAGCTGGCTGCTAAAGTTCTCTAAGGCTTTCCTTAAATGATCTTCGTCGTTCCATTGAGAGAAGTGAACGGCAAGCAATATTTGAGAAATTAAGCCTAAACCTTTTCGAGATTGAGTTTTTTGTTCAACATTATCATGAGGAGAGATAAGACATAGTTCGGGGCTTATTAGCGCTCCAGCTGAAAAACCAGCCACTGGAATACCTAGCTCATACCGCTCTTTAATTTCCTTCCCGATTGGAGTATCCACAATGTAATCAGCATACAGGTTCGTATCACCGCCTCCTATAACAATGCCAGCACTATTCTTGATTGATGTCATGACCTTGTCGACTGGAGTAGAAGGAAGAGGCAATAAAGTGAATTCTTGAATACCTAACTCATTTAGGATGCTTATATATTTTGGCATATAGTTTTCCCAGCCATCTCGCTCAACAAATAAAATGGAAACGGGAGTCTGGTGTCTAGCTGCTAAGTTAGTAAATTGCTTGGCCATCTCGAAAGTAAATGGCGGAGCACCTCCAAAAAGAAATAAATGTTTATCCATCAAATCACCTTCCAATTTTATGAATAGTATAATGATATATTTTGGTTGTAGCAACCATTAATGGATAATATCTTCTTTAGATTGCCCAAACTTTGACCGTGCTGTTCGCCATAAAAAATTGAGAATATGCTATAATAATAATTTGAAGAAGAGAGATTGTACGGAAGGGTTTGAAGAGTAATGGCTAAATACACGCCTATGATTCAACAATATTTGCAGGTAAAGGCAGAGTATCAAGATGCCTTTTTGTTTTTCCGTTTAGGAGATTTTTATGAGATGTTTTTTGATGATGCCGTCCGTGCATCTCAAGAACTAGAAATTACATTAACAAGTCGAGATGGCGGCACTAAGGAACGTATTCCGATGTGTGGGGTACCCTATCATGCCGCCCCTAATTATATTGAACAACTAATAGAAAAAGGATATAAAGTAGCGATTTGCGAGCAAACGGAAGATCCAAAGCAGGCCAAAGGGGTAGTGAGGCGTGAAGTCGTTCAGCTTATTACACCAGGAACGGTAATGGAAGGAAAGGGTTTGTCCGAAAAAGAAAATAATTATATCTCGTCGATTTCTACTTTTGAGGATGGAACGTACGGATTAATCTATACAGATTTATCAACAGGTGAGAGTCGTGTAACAATGCTCACATCATCGACCGATGAGCTGTTAAATGAATTAAATACAATAGGGGCAAAGGAAGTCGTTTGTGATGAAGCTCTCCCTGGAGAACTTCAGCAAAAGCTGAAAGAAAGACTTTCCATTACTCTATCGTTCGAACAAGATACAGTCGTTAAAGAAAGTGATGAGAGCTTCTTCCGTCAACTTTCGCAACAGAAGCTAAGAATAACCGCTGCTCGTTTATTAAATTACTTATATCGAACACAAAAGCGAAGCTTAGATCATTTACAGCCTGTAGAATTGTATGCCGTTTCAAATTATATGAAAATGGATTACTATTCGAAAAGAAATTTAGAGTTAACCGAAACCATTCGTTCGAAAGGGAAAAAGGGCTCTCTCTTATGGCTGTTGGACGAAACGATGACGTCTATGGGAGGGAGATTATTAAAGCAATGGATTGATCGACCGCTCATTTCAAAAGCGAAAATTGAAACTCGTTTGAACGCCGTCGACGTTTTCTTGCAACGTTTCTTTGAACGAGAGGAATTACGTGAGTTATTAACCGAGGTATATGATTTAGAACGTTTAGCAGGTCGGGTCGCATTCGGGAACGTCAATGCGCGTGATCTAGTACAACTAAAAAAATCATTGCAACAAACGCCGGGTATCGCTCACCTACTCCAACAATTGGGAGAGAGTGAAACAAATCAATTGGCTGAAAAGCTTGACCCTTGTGAAGAATTAACGGATCTGCTTGAACAAGCCATTGTGGATCAACCTCCTCTTTCTATTAAAGAGGGGAATATTATCCGTGATGGCTATCATGCTGAACTAGATCAATACCGTGATGCTAGTTCAAATGGTAAAACGTGGATTGCAGAGTTACAAGCAAGTGAACGAGAGCGCACAGGGATTAAGTCGCTAAAAATTGGCTATAATCGCGTATTTGGCTATTATATTGAGGTAACAAAAGCCAATATTCATCTTCTAGAAGAGGGCAGGTATGAACGGAAACAAACACTTACGAACGCAGAGCGGTATATTACGCCAGAGCTAAAAGAAAAGGAAGCGTTAATTCTCCAAGCAGAAGAAAAAAGTGTGGAACTTGAATATGAGCTGTTTACATCAATACGTGAAACCGTAAAAGAATATATTCCCCGTTTGCAAAGTCTAGCGAAAATTGTAAGTGAGATTGACGTGCTTCAGTGCTTTGCAACGGTTAGTGAGAAACGTCAATTCGTCAAGCCTACATTTAATAATGAGCGAAGAATTAGGATTGAGGAAGGTCGCCACCCTGTCGTTGAAAAAGTTATGAACGCTCAAGAATATGTACCTAATGATTGCTTTATGGATAAAGAACGGGAGCTTCTCCTCATCACTGGACCGAATATGTCTGGGAAAAGTACGTATATGAGGCAAGTTGCGTTAACCGCTATACTAGCGCAAATCGGCTGTTATGTACCGGCAACAAAAGCGAGTTTACCAATTTTTGATCAAGTTTTTACTCGTATTGGGGCAGCGGATGACCTTATCTCAGGTCAAAGTACGTTTATGGTCGAGATGCTTGAAGCAAAAAATGCAATTAGTCATGCTACCGAAGATTCCCTTATCTTATTTGATGAAATCGGTCGGGGGACATCTACGTATGATGGAATGGCCTTAGCTCAAGCTATTATTGAACATATACATGAGAATATTGGGAGTAAAACGCTGTTTTCGACACATTACCATGAACTTACTGTATTAGAAGATGAGTTACAGCAGCTCCGTAATATCCATGTTAGTGCAATGGAGCATAATGGAAAACTGGTCTTCCTTCATAAAATTAAAGAAGGAGCAGCAGACAAAAGCTACGGTATCCATGTAGCCGAATTAGCAGAATTACCTCCTACTTTAATCCAACGTGCGAAGGAGCTGCTAGAGCAGTTAGAGGAAAAAGGGGAACCCGCTCCTTTACCAACACAGCCAAAAGTGCTAAAGGAAGAAGAGCCTCTTTCACAGTTATCCTTCTTCACAGAAGAGCCGAGGCAGGAGCAAAAGAAAGTGGCGAAACAAGATGAAATCGTTTTGGCAGAGATTAAAAAACTGGATATTTTGGAAATGACGCCGCTTGAAGCAATGAATACCCTTTATCGAATCCAAAAGAAACTAAAAAAAGCATAACGGGAGGTGGAGCCGATGGGAAAAATAGTTCAACTTGATGATGTACTATCGAATAAGATTGCGGCAGGAGAAGTCGTAGAGCGACCCGCTTCTGTCGTAAAGGAGCTTGTCGAAAACAGTATCGATGCAAATTCAACGAAAATAGAGATTTTCGTTGAAGAAGCAGGGCTGAACGTCATACGAATTGTGGACAACGGTGATGGAATAGAAGAAGATGATGTTCTTACGGCATTTCAGCGCCATGCTACAAGTAAAATTAAGGATGAAACGGATTTATTCCGGATTCGCACACTAGGTTTCCGCGGCGAGGCCTTACCGAGTATTGCGTCAGTAAGTATGTTGGAGTTATCTACTTCAACCGGAGAGGGCCCTGGAACGACGATTAAGCTAGAGGGTGGGGTAATTAAAACCCATGAGAAAAGCGCGAGTCGAAAAGGGACAGATATTACGGTTTCCGGTTTGTTTTTCAATACACCTGCCAGGTTAAAATATATGAAGACAATTCACACAGAGCTTGGTAATATTTCAGATGTCGTCAATCGATTGGCTTTATCTCATCCAGAGGTGGCGATTCATTTACGTCATAATGAGCGAACCCTTTTACAAACAGCAGGAAATGGTGATGTTCGTCAAGTGTTAGCAGCGATATATGGAACGAATATCGCTAAAAATATGGTGCCGATTGAAGCTACTTCACTTGATTTTCACGTGAAAGGATTTGCTTCATTACCTGAGGTGACGAGAGCTTCCCGCAATTATTTATCAACGATGATTAATGGGCGCTTTATTAAAAACTTTTCATTGGCAAAAGCCATCAGTGAAGGATATCATACGCTCTTACCAATTGGACGTTTTCCAATCGCCCTTTTATCGATTCAAATGGACCCCTTGCTTGTGGATGTAAACGTGCACCCATCTAAAATGGAAGTGCGGTTGAGTAAAGAGAATGAATTAAATGAACTCGTTACGAATGCCATAAAAGGAGCCTTTAAATCGAAAGCGTTAATTCCTTCTGGCTATACACCTAAAGTTGAAAAACCGAAAAGTGAACAAGCGGTATTTGAGTTAGATCATGTGGAATCAACGAAACCGAAGCAGAACTATACGGCAACTTATCAAAAAGAACCGTTGTTGCCGAAAGAAGAAATGAAAAAATTATACGAACCTTTAAGAGAATCAGCCCCGAATACGACGTACACAGAAGATATTCCTGAAGTTGAACCAATCTTTGATCGTATTAGGGATGAGGAGAAAGTCATCGAAGCACCTGTTGAAAGGGAAGAGACATCTTCACGTGTCCCGCCACTATATCCGATCGGACAAATGCACGGGACGTATATTCTGGCTCAAAATGAGAATGGATTGTACATCATTGACCAGCATGCAGCACAAGAACGAATTAAATATGAGTTCTATCGTGAGAAAGTAGGGGAAGTAGCGAAGGAACTTCAAGAGTTACTCGTGCCGTTAACGTTTGAATATTCTTCAGATGAAAGCATTAAAATCCAAGAGCATATAGATGAATTAAGACATGTAGGTGTATTCTTAGAATCATTTGGAATGAATTCCTTTATCGTTCAGTCACATCCTCAGTGGCTCCCTAAAGGTGAAGAAAAACAGCTGATTGAGGACATGATTCAGCAACTTTTATCAATGAAAACCGTAGATTTAAAGAAATTACGAGAAGAAGCTGCCATCATGATGAGCTGTAAAGCGTCAATAAAAGCTAACCATCACCTAAGAAATGACGAAATACAGGCATTACTTGACACACTAAGAGGTACATCCGACCCATTTACCTGCCCACATGGACGTCCGATTATTGTACATTATTCATCATATGAAATGGAAAAAATGTTCAAACGAGTCATGTAAAAGATGAGAGAGCTTCAATGATTAACAGAAGCTATTTAGGTAGTTTTCGATACGGATACGTTAAATGAATAAAGAAAGAGGCTGGGACAAAACTAAATGTACCATTCTCTATGCCGAATAATTTCTTATATAACAAGAGTTATAATTACAAAAACCGAACTATAATGGAACTCTATATTAGAGTTTTTCATTATAGTTCGGTTTTTCCTTTGGCTGGAATACTTCTGTCCCAGCCCCTTTTAAGGTCGTCGAAACGGATGATATTTTCTAGTGTTTATATATGCAGGCCTTGATTGTTCATTCTTAATATTAATGTATCCTTTATCAAAAACAATAATTTCCCTTTAAGTAAGAAAGGTCTTCAGGTTCACCCTAGTAATTTATTTGGGAAAAAGGTCATTTGAAGCGTTCAATATCTTCTGCCTCTCCAAAAGGAGGTTTTTCACCTGACTCTGCTAACTCATCTTCAACAAAATAGACACGAACCTTTTCCCCAACAGTAATATCCTCAAACTCAGGATTAGCCTTTACATGGACGATATTGCCCTTAATCGTTTCTTCATCAATAAACTTATCGATTTCCTCAGGAAGCCCATTAACTAATAAGCTTTTCATAATCGTAAATTGAACATCTTCATCAACTTCTTTTTTTACAATAGTCCCCTCTACATAAAACCTTGATTCCTTCTCTTGTTGGTCCATATAGTAGTTAAAAAAATAGAGTGATCCGATTGGAACGGCTAAGCTTAAAATAACGACACTAATAATAATAATACGATTTTTCATAAGTAAGAATCTCCTTGCCTTTCATCTCTTCATAGTGTATCACGAATTCCTCCTTAGAGAAATCCTACTTCAAAATGAGGAAATGAGAAAACAGACAGAAGGTAGAAGGGGTTTTGAATCATTCAATCTTTCGTTTCATTTTTTTCTTCATGTTTGCTATCGGTTTCTCCAATAGATTTGGTAGTAATGGAAATTAATAGGACTATAGTTTTATATTAATAGGTAAAAAAGACTATTATATCCGAAGGATTAATGATAAAATATTCCTGTTTTAAACTAGTTGAATGGAGGTTTTGCTCTTTTATAAGTCTTATGAAGAAATTTGAACAACGATTGAAGTGATTTGTTTAGGAGGATAATGTTAGATGAAAAAATTGAGTTTAGTCGCGATGACGATCATGATGTTGATTCAAACGATTTTCACTAGTGCAGGCTTACCAATTAGGGCGGTAAAAGCACAAGGAAATTCGAGTGAAACTATAATTATGGATGTAGTATTAACGGATGGAGACGGGAATGTCTTGGATGGTGAACTTAATCCTGATAATATAGTTTCCGAAGATTCAACCGTAATGGTAAGCCTTGAATGGAAGGTCAGAAATACGGATAGTCGTAGTAAAGAAGGTACATATTCATACAAACTTCCTGATGAATTGATTGTATCAGAGGTACAACATAGTAAGTTAATATCAGCAGGAATTGAAGTAGGGAATGTTGATGTTGGACTTAATGGTGAAATATCCATCAAAGTTGATAACATAGTAGAAAAAGAGTTAGATTTACACGGAACGTTCAAGCTTCAAACAAGTCTTAATAAAGAATTACTCGCAAGCTATACGGAGTTACCGATTTCTTTTTCTCTTTATGAGAGTGAAAAGGTCATTAACGTTCCAATTCAATGGGAATCAGAAACAAAAAAGACTGAAAAACAAGTAAGTGTTGAAGTTGAAAAGAATGAAGAGCCCTCTACTGTTATCAATATTGATAAATCTACCAAAATGAAAGAAATAAATAAAACAGTTGAAGTCCCTTCAGAAATTAAAGAAAGTATTTTAACAAGTGTCATGATGAAGGATGAGTCTGGAAACATCATACACTCTGAACTGAATCCTGAAAACCGTCCTAGTTTAGGTGATCCAGTTGAGATCGAGTATACTTGGGAGCTGCCCAATGGGCACGGAAATAAAGATGGAGATACCTTTACGTTTTTACTCCCTGACATTTTTACTATTTACAATAAAATAGAGGGGGAATTATTGTTAAATGATGGGACGTCTGTAGGGGATTTTTCAATTGGTACGGATAGAGAAGTCGTTTTCACGTTTAATCACGTCATTGAACAGCGTTCAAATATTCGTGGCAATGTCAAAGTCTGGACAGAATTTAAGGAAGAAACGATAGGCAGTGTTACACGAGAAATTGTTTTCCCTGTTATTGAAGGAGTATCGTTCACTGTACCTGTCGTGTTCCAACCTACAACCGGAAATTCGATTGAAAAAAAGGGGATGCCGAATAAAGAATATAATGGGGAAGAAATTGAGTGGACGATCGATTTTAATAAGCAACTAGAATTCATAAACGATGCTATTCTATTAGACCCTATTCAAAATGGACTTCAATTTCAAGAAGACTCACTTAAGGTGTACCATTTAGATATCCAACTTGACAATAGCATCGTAATAGGAAATGTGGTTGATCCGAGTGAATATGAAATTCAAAAGCTGAATGGACAGGATTTTCAAATTCGCTTTGGAAATATTAACTCTGCTTATCGAGTTGTGTTTTCAACGGATATAACGGATAAGGACAGAATGACCTATCGAAATGAAGCCATTTTATCAGGTGCTAATGTTCGTGATTTGAATACAACAGCAACCGTTTCTGTTGGACGTGGACAACCATTACAGAAGCGGGCTACCCATTATGATAAAACGGCTCAAACCATTACATGGGAAATTAAATATAATTATGATGAAAAAACGATTGAAAAAAATCTAGCTAAATTAACGGATCTATTTAGCACTAGTCAAGAGTTTATTCAAGGGTCAATTGAAGTCTATACGGTATCGATTGATGAACATGGTGGAGAGGAAAGTTTGCAACCTTTTTCAGATTACACGATAGTGGAAACTAACGGAAATAATAAAAAGGGATTTGATTTCCAGTTTAATCAAAATATTGATTCAGCGTATAAAATTATATATAAAACAAGAGCGACAGACCGAGTCTTTGAGGACGAAAGAATCATAAACGAAGTGACGACTGAAAATGGAATATCCACTGAGGCAATCAGGACGATATCCTCTCAGATTATCTTTAAGCATTTAATCGCTACGAATTATAAAGAAAAAACCGTCAAATGGCAAATTCCCTTTAATCATGATCGATTTGAGATGAATCAAGTGGTATTGGAAGATGATTTCAGTAATAGAGGATTAACCTTTCTTCCAGCTACCCTTAAAATCGTGAACAGTGATAATCAAAATGTTTTAGGAAATGGTGATTATTCCTTAACTGAAAATGAAAATGGGTTTACAATTTCATTTAATCATAAACTAACGGAACCGCACTATATTGAATATGAAACGATATTTGACTTTGATGACAGACAGGATTTAACGAAAAATTATTTAAGAAATGAAGTAGTAATTTCTTGGCAGGATGAACATGGAGATGAGCAAACAAAAGAGACAGCAGCTCAATTTGAACCAGATCCTTTCACAAAAAATAATGGCTATAAAAATGGATCTTATAACGCCATTACGAATGAAATTACTTGGAATATCGGCATGAATTACAATTTAGATACTCTTAGCACCCTAAAGATGGTGGATTATTTATTGGACGGACAAGAACTAGTTGAAGAGTCTATTGATGTCTATAAGCTAGAGCTTACTGGTCAATATAATGGAGTGAGAAGAGGAGAGAGTCTAGAAAGAGGAATTGACTACGAAATAGAACGAGTGACAGATTCAGACGGAAATCCTGGCTTTAAGCTACAATTTAACAAAGAGATCACATCTGCTTATGGGATTTCATATAAAACAAGTTTAGAAGATAAGCTTGTAAAGAAAGAGTATCATAATACCGCAACTTTATTGGATGGAGAAGATCAATTAACAAAGTTAGATGCTAACGTCTCCATTAGGCACGGTGGAGAATATACAAGTAAATACGGCATACAAAATGGTAGGTTTGTTGATTGGACAGTGAATATTAACTTTGGTCAGTCAAAAGTGTCGAACGTACAATTGATTGATACACCAAGTCTTAACCAGAAATTAAATGAGGATTCCTTTCATTTGTTTGGAACAACTATTAGCGAAGATGGAATCGTTACGATCGATAGAGATAATGAATTAAAACTTGAGGCGGATTATACTCTGAACATTGACAAGGATGAAAAAGGAAGGCCTACTTCCTTTCAAGTAAGTTTCTTGAACGAAATTGATTCAGCCTATATTTTAGAATATCAGTCGTACATTAATGCGGTGAATGGTGATGAAGTAACGAATTCAGTTACATTTAAAGGGGATCAAATTACAACAGAGGAAACGGAATCTTCTGAGACGATTACCGTGAAATTGTCGAATGGCTCGGCTCAAGGTAGCGGAGAAATAGGAAAATTAGAAGTTACGAAGATCGATATGGACAGCGAAGAAGTATTAGAAGGTGCAACTTTCTCATTATTCGATGCAGAAAGTAATAAAAAAATAGAAACATTAACTACAGGTGAAGACGGAAAAGCAACCTTTTTAAACTTATTATATGGCGATTACCTCTTAATAGAGGATGAAGCTCCAGAAGGGTATCTTGTCGGAATCAATAATCACCATATGGTTACGGTAGGCGCGGATAATAATGAAGTTGTCGTTGAAAACCAAAAGATTATTCGTTCGATAGAAGTAACAAAAGTCGATAAGGAAACGAAAGAGCCTCTAGAAGGAGCAACATTTGAACTTCTAAAAAAATTAGGAGACAGCTATGAGTTTGTAACGGAACTCACGTCAAATCATAATGGAAAAATTAGTAAGAAAGATTTAGATCCAGGGGAATATCAATTAATCGAAATAGTAGCTCCATTTGGTTACCAATTAGATGGAACGCCAATTGAGTTTACGATTAAAGAAAATCAAACAGAAAAAGTTGACATTATAATAGAAAATCAAATCATGTTAGGAGCTATAGAGCTCGTAAAAGTTGATGAATTTAATCAGTCAGAAACATTGAGTGGTGTTGAGTTTGAACTACTGGATGATCAGGGGAGGGTTCTAAAGGAGAAACTAACTACAAATGAAGTAGGAATCATCATGGTTGATGAACTGCGGCCAGGTAAGTATCAGTTTAAAGAAACAAACACATTGCAGTACTATGAGCTAGAAGAAGCTCCAATAGAGTTTACAATTAAAAAAGGAATCACGGAAGCGGAACAGCTTGTTGTTACAAATAAACTAGTACCAGGTTCGGTTGAACTGATGAAGGTAGACAAGGATAACCACAGTGAAAGGCTAAAAGAAGCAGAATTTGAGATTAGGGACGAATCTGACAACCTTATTCAAGCAGGATTATCGACAAATGAAGAGGGGATATTGGTCGTCAAAGACTTGAATCCAGGTAATTATCAATTTGTCGAAACGGATGCGCCATTCGGTTATGAACTAGACGCGACACCAATCGCCTTTACGATTGAGAAAGGGCAAACGGAAATGGTAAAGGTAGTGGCGGAAAATAAACAAATACGAGGCTCAGTTGAACTGACGAAAATAGATGAAGAGGACAGAAATGTTAAGTTAGCTGAAGCAGAATTTGAGTTACAAGACGAGTCCGGAACGTCGTTGGAGAAAGGGATAACGACAAATGAAGCGGGGATTGTGGTCGTCAATGACTTGAATCCAGGTACTTATCAATTTGTCGAAACGGTTGCGCCATTTGGTTATGAACTAGACGCGACACCAATCGCCTTTACGATTGAGAAAGGGCAAACGGAAATGGTAAAGGTAGTAGCCGAAAATAAACAAATACGAGGCTCAGTTGAACTGACGAAGATAGATGAAGAGGACAGAAATGTTAAGTTAGCTGAAGCAGAATTTGAGTTACAAGACGAGTCCGGAACGTCGTTGGAGAAAGGGCTAACGACAAATGAAGCGGGGATTGTGGTCGTCAATGACTTGAATCCAGGTACTTATCAATTTGTCGAAACGGTTGCGCCATTTGGTTATGAACTAGACGCGACACCAATCGCCTTTATGATTGAGAAAGGGCAAACGGAAATGGTAAAGGTAGTGGCGGAGAATAAACAAATACGAGGCTCGGTTGAACTGACGAAGGTAGATGAAGAGGACAGAAATGTTAAGTTAGCTGAAGCAGAATTTGAGTTACAAGACGAGTCCGGAACGTCGTTGGAGAAAGGGCTAACCACAAATGAAGCGGGAAGCATAGTCGTAACGGATTTAAAACCAGGCAAGTATCAGTTTGTCGAAACGAAGGCACCTTCAGGTTATAAACTAGACGCAACGCCAATCACCTTTACGATTGAAATTGGACAAGAGAAACGTCTGGTGCTTGAAGTAACGAATCAATCGATTGAAAAAACATCCATCGTCAAGAGCAATGAAATTCAAAACGAACAACCTTTAGCACCAGATGAGCTTCCTTATACGGGAGAAACACTTCTCATGTACTTACGATTATTAGGAGGAATATTCATTACTGTAGGTGGAGGACTATTAATATTCAATAAAAAGAAGAAACGAACCTCATAATAAGGATGGGCCTTTCATGAAGAGAAAATCAAGTTTAGGAATAGTATTTATCATAATAGGACTAGTGTTGTTCTCCATTCCTATTCATTATGAATGGAAGAAGGGAAAAGAAATAGCAGCTTTAGAAGAAGCTTTCTCTCTTATCTCCAGTCCACAAGAAGCGCCAGTCGACCTCTCTTTGATTGATGATGTACATTTGAATGATGAAGAGCTTCAAGACTTGGTAAAACTTGAGATTCCTACCATAGGTTTAGATCAAATCATTCTAAGAGAACCTACCGAAGAAAATTTAAGTTTGACCTTAACGCAAATAAAATATGAACAAGTTCCAGGTAAAGGGAATTTTACGATAGCAGGACATAGAGGATATCGAGAAAATAGACTATTCCGTAACTTGCCTGATGTAGAGATTGGAGACAAAGCGTTTTTAAATACGGGTACTCAAACATTTGTCTACGAAATTACAAGCTCAACGGTCATTAGTCCAACACAAGTTGATGTTTTAGAAGATAATAAAAAGAAAGCAGAAATTACAATGATTACCTGCACCCTTTCTGGATTAGAAAGAATTGCTGTTAAAGGAGAACTAATTCAAATAAATGACTCATTGTAGTCGAAGGACTAATAGATGGAAGTATGTATAGAACAAATCAAAGAGAAGATACAAATAGATGTTAAAAAGAATAGTGAATGATAATTAAAGGATAGTACCTCGTTTTCGGTTAATATGTAAAGCCAAGAACGGGGTACTTTTTATTTTTTCTTATTTTCTAGAAGCTAAGGTATGACAAGATAAGAGTATCGTAGTGAGATGAAGAATATTGTGCATTTAAAATCACTGAAGGGTCTTATCTGTTAGGGTACCGATTTATCTACGCTTTTTTTAAAGGCTAGTTTCTTTTTCACTTTAGATAGCCGTAGCAATATCCATTGCCATCGTTTCCTATCTTTAGAAGGAGACGGATTAATAAGCTTATTTACGATTATATTAATTGCTTCTTCGATAAGTATGAATAATAGAAATGGTGAGAGAATCAAAATAATCCATTGCCACATAAAGATGCATCCTTTCCGTGAAAACTTATTTATATATTACCAGAAAATTCTATATATTCAACATAATAGGCTGTTTTTTAAATATGATGTTTTTTCCGCTATTTACTTTATATGAATAAAAAGGCTAAATATTCGAAAAAATAGTGGGTTTCGTATGGTAAACTGGAGATGAAAGGAGATAGATAGTTTTGCTTAGTCCGTTTCAATTAACTCAAATACAACAACTACAAGAAAGATGTGAAAAAGAAGAACAAATCTTATTAAAGTTAAATTGGGATTTATTAAATACGCGAAAAAAATCAGAAAAGAGAGATTTTTTTTATGAGGATAATGGCCAATTGGTAGGTTTTCTTGGGCTTTATTCGTTTGGTTCAAAGGTTGAGATTTGTGGAATGGTTCATCCAGAATATCGAAACCGAGGCATTTTCTCTACATTGTTAAAGGAGGCATTAGCGATATGTGATAGCGAAAATATTTCGACCATTTTGTTAAATGCTCCTGCAGCCTCCGAATCTGCAAAAAAATTCCTACAAAATCGCTCGTTTTCATACCGTTTTTCTGAGTATGAGATGCAATGGGAAGAAACCTCATTAAATAGTACCGAGGATGTCGTCATTCGGAAAGCAACGAAAGAAGATCTACCACTTGAAATTGAATTAGATGTGCGTTGCTTTCAATTTAGTCAAAAAGATGCGCTAGAGTATAATGAACGAATTAAAAAAGAAAATACACAATCATTTTATATGATAGAGCACGCCGGCGTGACTGTAGGAAAAATGCGACTTGATTATACTAATGAAGAAGCTTGGATATATGGATTTGCTATCTTACCAGAATACCAAGGAAAAGGGATTGGGCGAAAAGCGCTAGTCAATATGGTGATGGCAGAGCAGGAGAAGGAGAGACCTGTCTTTTTAGAGGTAGAGGCTACCAATAAACATGCGCTGAAACTATATAATGATTGCGGCTTTAAACCCTATAGTGTTCAAGATTATTATGAAAGAAGGAGATAATAATGAATTCTGGTCGATTTTCAGTAATTCAGAAATATATTATGACTGAAGGGAGAGAGCTAGAGAAAGCGATGTGGAGGCTGCAATTTGCTGAAGGATCAGAGGAGGACTTCCTCACAGAATTAGCTCGATATCAAAATGACGATGGCGGATTTGGTAAGGGGCTTGAACCGGATATACGTTGTGAATTATCATCAGCCATTGCCTCAACTGTAGCCCTTCAACTTCTTTCGCAATATAAGGTGTCAAGTGAGCATACAATGGTTAAAAAAGTGATAAGGTATCTTCTTGACACATTTAATAAAGAAAAAATGGGGTGGGATATAGTTCCACAAGAAGTGGAATGGTACCCTAGAGCGCCGTGGTGGAATTATCGTGAGCAACAAGAGGCTTGGGGGAACCCTAATGCTGAAATTTTAGGTTTTTTATATGAATTTAGCGAACTAGTCCCTCCTTCATTAATTGATTCATTAACCGACCATGCCCTAACTTATTTGCAATCATTAGAACAATTTGAGTTTCATGAATTTTTGTGTTTTCATCGATTAATAGAACGTGTTCCAGTTGAGGTAGCTGAAAAGATGGAAAAGAAATTCATCGAAATGATGAATAGTTGTGTGACAATCGATAGGGAGAAGTGGTCTGATTATTGCTTACAACCAATTGATTTCGTTCAAAGTCCAGCATCTGCCTTTTATGATCAATTTGTTGATGTGTGGCGTGAAAATCTTCAGTTTCGATTACATTTACAAGAAGAAAATGGATCATGGACACCGATGTGGACATGGGGAAACCAATATGAAAAAGTATGGGAAGTGGCAAAGAAAGATTGGACTAGTGTTTTGACGTTAAAAAATGCCCTTTTGCTCAAGGAAAACAATCCGTTGTAGGGAGCTAAGAATATAGCTCCTTGCATTAATGATGCTGCTTGAAAAAGGAGATTGAATGATCTTATCGAAATGATATACGAAGACAGTCTGTTAAAAGTAGGTGGTATAGTTGAAAAAGCTTCTTATGGTAGGCTTCTTCTTAATAATAAGTTCTATCGTTTATCCACAAAATAGCTTGGCGTGTTCATGTGTAGCTCCTGGGGATGTTCAAACAGAACTTAACCGAAATCAAGCTGTTTTTACCGGGAAAGTGGAGAAAGTGAGGAGTAGGTTGCTTTCGAATCACTCCTCGGTTACATTTTCTGTTCACCAGGCTTGGAAGGGGATAGATGAGAAAACGATTACGATAAATACACCTACTCATTCATCAGCATGTGGCTTTACCTTTATAGAAGGAGCGGAGTATTTAGTGTTTGCGTTTGAAAATGATAGTGGTACTCTAGAAACAAGTATTTGTTCGCGAACGAAAACTACCGCAAAAGCAGCGGAAGATTTAATGTTTCTTGGAGATGGAGAGGTTTCCTTTAATGATCATAATTGGTTTATGTCTAATCGACATGCCTTTCTCACATTGTTGTTTGCCGTTCCATCTACTATCGTCATCGTTTCGCTACTATCATTTTTACGACGCAACGGTCGATTATAATGGAGGTATGAGGATGAGCCAGGGGTTTTCAGAAAAATTGTCTATTTTTTATTCATTGGTAGAAAAGCAAAACGGGCTTCACTCCTTACCGTGGCATACCGTCTTAAATTACCCTTTTTATGCCCATTTCCAGGAGGAAGAGATAGAATGTCAATCAGGTGCTTTGTTCGCTTTTTGGGGTTTATTAGAGCATTGGAAAGCAACAGAAAGCTGTCCATTTACTAACGACGAAAAAAACCATTCCTTTTATAGCTATGTTGATGAATTTGATTATCATGCACTCTCCCTTCAAAGAAAGTACCCGAATCTTGTCCATGTAATTTTAGCTACCCTTCAAATACTTAACCGACGGTACTCCTTTCAAAAGACATTTCCATCAATTGACGTAGACTGGCATCTACACATTCAGGATTTTTTGCTGGCAAACCACTCAACAACTGTAACAGAAGGTACTCGGTTTCTTGCCTATTTAGAAGCAGGAATTGTATTAATTGATTAAATAATTCACATTGTTTTGTCAGGAGAAAACATATGTAAAGGGTTGATATGTAAGCGTTTGCATACAACCTTTCACAGTTTGTTCAATATTTCACAATCTATATTCACAATCTAAGTGGTACAATAAAACCATGAACAGCAAAGGAGTGAAAAACATGATTCTATGTGAATGGAAAGACTTCAATACTGATGCTGATACCTACACTCTTGAGACTTTTGAAAACACCGTAGAAGATGAATTTGAGGCGATGATGGTGATGGATGGAGAAGATATTCCGTCCTACATTTGGACCGTTAATTATGTGGTGATTATTAAACGGAGTGCAAGAATGTACAATGACATCTCCTTCATCAAGATTCCAAGAAATCCAGTTTGTGAGTAATGAAAAAATTTTCATATAATATGTGAAATGTTTCACAAAAAATAGGAGGAAAAGACATGGCAATTGGTGAAAAGGTTTTGAAAAAACAAACATCTGTTTCAAAAACAATTGATGAACTAGCGGGAAAAGGGTTAAAGGCACTTAACGAATTTAAGTCATTTGATCAAGATCAGATTAATCGAATAGTAAAAGAAATGGCATTAGCTGGGCTAGATAATCATATGAGATTGGCTAAATTAGCAATTGAAGAAACAAACCGTGGTGTTTATGAAGATAAAATCATTAAGAATATTTTTTCAACAGAATATATTTATCATAATATTAAATACGATAAAACGGTTGGAATTATTTCTGAAAATGAGTACGACGGTGTGGTTGAGATCGCTGAGCCTGTCGGGGTGATTGCAGGTGTGACACCTGTAACGAATCCTACTTCAACAACGATGTTTAAAGCAATTATTTCAATCAAGACAAGAAATCCAATCATCTTTGCCTTCCATCCCTCTGCTCAAAAATGTAGTTCTGAAGCAGCTAAAGTATTAAGAGATGCAGCGATTAAAGCTGGAGCACCAAAGGATTGTATTCAATGGATCAATACGCCATCTCTTGAAGCGACGCAATCATTAATGAATCATGATGACATATCACTTATCCTTGCTACAGGTGGTGCCGGAATGGTGAAATCAGCCTATAGCTCTGGTAAACCAGCCCTTGGTGTAGGTCCTGGTAACGTACCATGCTATATTGAAAAAACAGCCAATTTAAAACGAGCTGTAAATGACTTAATTTTATCTAAAACATTCGATAATGGAATGATTTGTGCTTCTGAACAAGCGGTGATCATTGATAAAGAAATTTATGATGAAGTGAAAAAGGAACTACAACATCATAGTTGTTATTTCTTAACTGAAGATGAAAAGAGAAAAGTAGAAAAGCTAGTAATAAATGAAGCATCATGTGCGGTGAATCCAAATATTGTTGGAAAACCAGCTTTTGAAATAGCGAAATTGGCAAATGTAACGGTTCCAGAGGATACGAAGATTTTAATTGCTGAAACGAAAAGTGTAGGTCCCGAAGAGCCACTCTCACGTGAAAAATTAAGTCCCGTTCTGGCCTGTTACCAGGTAAAAAGCACAGAAGAAGGCATAAAACGCGCTGAAGAAATGTTGGCATTTGGAGGAACTGGTCATTCTGCCGTTATTCATTCTGAGGATCAAGAAGTTTTACATGATTTCGGTCACCGAATGAAAGCAGGACGTATTATTGTAAACGCTCCGTCTTCTCAAGGGGCAATTGGTGATATTTATAATGCTTATATGCCATCATTAACACTCGGATGTGGTACGTACGGCGGAAATTCAGTCTCCACGAACGTTGGGGCTACTCATTTAATAAACATTAAGAAAATGGCGAAAAGAAATAATAACATGCAGTGGTTCAAGGTTCCACCGAAAGTATATTTTGAGAAGAACTCAACTCAATACTTAGCAAAAATGCCGGATATTTCTAAAGCAGTAATCGTTACAGATCCAGGTATGGTGAAACTTGGGTATGTAGACCGTATTTTATATCATTTACGTAAACGCCCAGACTATGTACATTGTGAGATTTTTTCAGATGTAGAACCAGATCCATCAATCGAGACTGTGATGAAAGGTGCCGATTTGATGAAGAAATTCCAGCCGGATGTTGTCATTGCGTTAGGTGGTGGCTCAGCAATGGACGCGGCAAAAGGAATGTGGTTGTTCTATGAACATCCTGAAACATCTTTTGATGGGCTACGTCAAAAGTTTTTAGATATACGGAAAAGAGTCTTCAAATATCCAAAACTAGGAGAAAAAGCAAAATTTGTTGCAATTCCAACAACATCCGGTACAGGTTCTGAAGTGACGTCTTTTTCCGTCATTACAGATAAAGAAAACGGAATAAAGATTCCGTTAGCAGACTATGAATTAACACCAGATGTTGCAATTATTGACCCGCAATTTGTTATGACAGTACCAAAACACGTAACTGCTGATACAGGAATGGATGTCTTAACTCACGCGATTGAAGCGTATGTCTCTAATATGGCAAATGACTATACAGATGGACTAGCCATCAAAGCGATTCAGCTTGTATTTGAGTATTTACCAAAAGCGTACCGTAATGGAAGTGACGAATTAGCTCGTGAGAAAATGCATAACGCATCAACCATAGCTGGCATGGCATTTGCTAACGCGTTCCTTGGAATTAACCATAGTTTAGCCCACAAATTAGGAGCTGAATTTCATATTGCTCACGGAAGAAGCAATACAATATTAATGCCACATGTCATTCGTTACAATGCACAAAAACCGAAAAAATTCACGGCCTTTCCAAAATACGAACACTTTAAGGCAGACGTTCGATATGCAGAAATTGCTCGTATTCTCGGATTACCTTCTCGTACAACAGAAGAAGGGGTGGAAAGTTTAATTCAAGCAGTGATTAAACTAGCAAAAGAGCTTAATATTCCAATGAGTATTGAAGCAAATGGAGTCAATAAAGCTCAGTTTGATAAAGTCGTCGAACAATTAGCTGACCGTGCATTCGAAGATCAATGTACAACAGCAAATCCAAAGCTACCCCTCGTAACGGAATTAGCCGATATATATCGTGAAGCATTTAAAGGGGTGTAAGTTTAGATAAACGTCCCGATCACTACCGAAAAACCGTGTTCAGATAAACACGGTTTTTCGTTATGGCTTTATTTGGTGAGAATGATTCTTTGAGATATAGTCGACCAATCCCATAGCATTTAGCGACATATCCATCTCGAGTATATGGTATATCGGGTGGGTAGGCGGTATCCCTTTTGTACTAAGGTAGTTTGAAACAACTTCCATTAGTTCGAGCTTTACTGAAGGAATGGGGTCGGTGGTGTTTTTTTTCAAGCCATTGATGCTGGCTTCGGTAAATTGGGGCAACCAATGACGAAGGTGTTCAAAAACGTCCGTTACCTTTCTTGTCATTCCGTAATGACCAAAATATATGAAGTGAGGATCTAAGTTCTCTAGCTTCATTGCAGATAGTAGCATTTTTTCTGGGTCATATTGATTAGGTGAAGTGATAGGTAAAGAGAAAAATAGCCCCGCTTTTTCTAATTCTCCGTATAAGGAACCGAGAGTATCTCCACTAAAAATGCCTTTACTTTTCGAATCAAAAATGCAGAAATGATGATTGGCGTGTCCAGGAGTATCGTAGAAGCGTAAGGTACGATCCTCCCCAATTTCAAGTTCATCTTCTTCATTCATGATTAAGATGTTCTCTTCCTTTACTGGAATAATAGGGTCAAATAATTGATTAAAATGCTTACCGTATACGGCTTTTGCCCCTAGAATTAATTTTGTCGGATCTACTAAATGCCTTGCTCCCTTAGGATGCACCACAACTTTCGCATTTGGACAATGCTGCAGTAACAATCCTACCCCACCTGCATGATCGAGATGAATATGAGTGACGATGATATATTCAATTTCCTCTGGTGATAGGTCAAGGTTAGACAGCCCTTGTAATATGTATGGGACAGATGAACTTGTACACGTTTCGATAATCGTGGGCTTCTCAGATTTAATCACATATGAGCCCGTCCGTTCTTTCATTTCTAAAAACAATCCATCAATTAAATAAATATCCTCTTGTAATAAGGTAGGTAAGCTCATGGTCAACGCCCCTTTGATAGGTTTTCTTTCATTTTATGGCAAAAACGATTTATAAGTAAAGGATTATACTGAAAATTACAAAAAAGAATGAATAATGGAATGGGGAGGAATTGTCGTAAGATGATTGAATATTCATGATACAATGGGAATATATACTAAAAGAAGTTTTTACTCTAGTATAAATAAATGATAAAACGAGGCGAATGTATTTGAGAGAATTAGTTTCTTCCCCCATACAAGCTGTGTTGCATGAATATCTCTTTTTATTAGATGAGAGATTGCCGAACATGGTGGAAGGATTATATCTACACGGTTCTCTAGCCTTGAACGCCTATGTAGAAGGTTCAAGTGATATTGATTTTTTAACTGTTATAAAACGACGTTTAACCAAAAATGAAATGAATATGGTAGCAGAAATTCATAATCAATTTGCTAAAAAATATCCAACACCACAATTAGATGGCGTCTATATTCTTTGGGATGATATAGGAAAAGAATATTCAGCGGATCAGAGTAATATCTATTACAATGATGGCGTCCTATCCTATGGACCTTATTTCAATTTCAATCCAATTACGTGGTGGACGTTAAAAACTAATGGAATAAAAGTAAGAGGGCCTGAGACAGCATTATTAAAACTTGACGTATCCCCTCACCAAATCACTACCTATGTAATAAATAATATGAATAGTTATTGGACCAATTGGGTCCGAAGAAATAAAGATTCTTTAAAAGAGCTATTAGATTTAGAAACGAAAGAGATAGAATTTGAAATTGAGTGGTCAGTCCTAGGATTATTGCGACAATACTATACGTTAAAAGAAAAAGATATTATCTCAAAGCTAGGGGCAGGCGAGTATGCTTTACGTCACGTTCCTGAAAAATGGCACCAGATTATTGAAGAAGCAATTAACATACGGTCAGGTAAGCAAGAACGATTCTACGATTCGAAAGAAGAACAAATCATGTCAGCCATTACATTCTCAGAAGAGATAATTCGTTTCAGCAACCAGCATTTCCATAACGAACAATTAGAAGTTTCTAAATGATTGAATTACTCTATCTATATATTAGTTATAGAGAGGCGTACTGATTAGAGATTAGGTGGAAATGCCCCTTTGCTTGCAGTGACTTTTATGGTTATTTATAGAATTTATCATTTTTCATTGGTGTTTGTTCTATCAGAGGCTATTGAGAAAGTTGACATCTTTGGGGGTGGTTGATCCCAATCTCCTAGTCCTGATCCGTTCTCTACTTAATGCTTTACGTCATTTGTTAAGGAATGGGAAAGGCATTAAAAAACTAAGACTAGCTTTCAATCAGAGGATGTTAACCTGATGAATTTTCCTTTTTTGCTTAAATGCTTGCTAGAATAAGGAATGAATAGAGTAAATTTAAGAGTAGTATATGGAAGGAGTGTTGAAAATTTGGTTACGATAAAACGCTTATCGGAATGTTCTTTACAGGAAGCTGTCCTTGCATGGAATAGGGGATTCACCTATTATTTTGCAGATGTTCAAATGACCATAGATCATTTTTTGAAACGACTTGTTCAAGAAGAACTATCCCCAGACCTATCGATCATCGCTTTCGATGGGGAGGAGCCGATTGGAATTATTTTAAGCGGGATAAGAGAAATTAATGGGAGAAAAATGGCATGGAATGGAGGAACAGGTGTTGCTCCAACTTATAGAGGAAAAGGAATTGGGAAAGAGTTGCTGAAAGAAGTTCTGGCTATTTATCGTGAAGAAGGAGTCGATATCTCAACGTTAGAAGCAATTGATGAAAATGAACATGCTATTCATTTGTATGAAAAGTTTGGGTACGTGGTAGAGGATCGTTTACTCTTACTCGTGCAGGAAGGTTCAATGGACGCAACTCGATTTGGGAATCATCAATCGGGTTATACGTACACAAAGATACTTCCGCAAGAACTGCCAAACCTTTCAATTTATAAAAATATGAAGGGTTGGCAAACCCAGTTTAACAGTGTAAAAGAGGGAGAGGTACTTATTGCTGCGGACCAAAACACAGAAGTTGGTTATGCGCTGTATAAACGTCATTTCAACACGGAGGGGAAACATGTATCAACAACACTTTATCAGTGTGAGGTGGGTGAAAATCGGCATGACCACGACGACATTACAGCAAGTTTATTAACGCAAATATACGCTCCTCTCGAGCAAAATATAAAGCGGAATACAATGAATTTGTCTGCTACAAATCAATCAGCGGTTTCCTTGCTCTATAAGGCAGGCTTTAAGAAGCATATAGAACAAGTGTGGATGAAGAAAATCATGGCAAGCGAATGACCGTAAAGAGATAGTAACAATGAGTAGGTAAACGATTCATTTTCGTTATTTCCTAAGTATCAATAAAATTAGTACATCGCTATGAAATCACTTAATAGTAGGTCAACATTGGGATTTATTATTTATGTATTGAGATGCTTGTTTAAAAGAAAAGATTTCACATCACATCGTTAATTTCCTTTATTATTTCAGGAGTTTCTACTGTCCGGAACTATTATTGCATCCTTATTTGAAGGGTTTGATAATAGTGTAATATCTCCACTTCTGCTGATGGTAACCACTTTGATTGTGGGAGAACTTGTCAGAAGAAAATATGAAAGTAAGTAAATTATGGAAACGGTTTTTTGTGGATATTTCCAATAACGGTCTGTATAAAATGTTTAAAGGGGAAAGATATGTTCTTAAGAACAGAAAGATTAATTATACGCAATTTTAAAATTGATGATTGGAAAGATGTCTATGAGTATACTTCCAAAAAGAGTGTAATGGAATTTATGCCCGAAGGTGTATTAACAGAGGAAGAAACAAAGAGGTTTATTAAGAAAAATATAGATGGTTCTCCTGAGAAGTTTCCAGTCATATTAGCAGATGAATATAAATTAATAGGGCATTTAGAGTTTTATAAGTTTTTTGGTAAACATACTTATGAAATAGGGTGGGTATTTAACCCTGAATATTATAATAAAGGTTACGCTTCTGAAGCTGCAGCTGCGATAATAAAATATGGCTTTGAAAATCTAAAATTACATAGAATTGTAGCTACCTGTCAACCAGAAAACATTGCATCTTATCGTGTAATGGAAAAGGTGGGTATGAGAAGAGAAGGTTACTTTAAAAAATGTATCCCTCGTGGTGATTTTTGGTGGGATGAATATTCCTATGCCATTCTGGAGGAGGAATGGGAAAACTAATTGTTTTTATAAAAAGTGTACCCAACCATATTGTATTTTTAGAGAATATAATTATATTGAAATCGAGTCTTCCGTTAAAGGGAACATTTGTTGAATAACAGATATAAAAAAAATGATCGAACTTTTTAAAAAATTCACATTAAATATTTAGGAGAAGAAGCCATTTTGATCAATCTTTTTCAAAGTGGCTTCTTTTGGTTAGTAATAATATTAAGGTTTGTGAGATGTTTTTGATCGAGCTTTATTCTAAATCAACACTAAACTATCAATTAAAAATTGTCTGTGCTATTAAATTAAAACCGGTGCTTCAAAGGAAGAAGCTGAAGACATTATCCAGGAAACAGCTTGAAAATTATCACAATATATAGATTCCATTAAAATCGGTAATAGTCAAAGCTGGAAGAAGAAACAGATCCAGTCCTATTTTATGGGTTAGGTTACTGGAAGTTTACTTTTCAAAGTATTAAAAATAGCACCCTTCTGCAAGAAAGGCACTAATAATAGAATAATTATATGATAGATTGACAATGGCTTAATCATCAACGAATGGGTAAAACATCTAATGAGGAATAAGGTGAATACAAAAGCAGTTTATCTTTCCTGTAATATAATACTATATCAAATCAGAATAATAGTTATCTCAGTGGGTATACTAACTCAATCCCCTTCTCGTTTCTTAGTGCTTCATGGTACCAGTAGTTATGGTCAGCACCGTGAATGCATAGGATTCTTTTGTCAGGAAATTTTTTTATTGCATTCTTCACTCTAGCAACCATCATGTAATGTCTACTATTCCATATAATGTTTTGGACATTGGGGTTGATATTATGTAACCACTTATACATATCCTTTGTTATATGATCATATTCGAAAGAGTTTAAAGAAATGTTGCCTTTATTCCATGTCGACAATTGTCTTTCATTCCAGTCATGTAATTTATTCTTTAACTCTTCTTTAGTATCTTTATCATACTTATCAAATGGACCTTCTTGAAATACATCTTCTTCAAACCAATTTACAGGAACAAAATGAATCCCTCTTTCTTCGCACATTGGGAAAATTAGCTTAGGGTATTCATTTTGTGTTTCACCTAAGATCCCAAAAGGTTCACCTGTACGATTGTACAGCTCCCAACTTTTTGGATGGACTTCCCCACAAATTACATCAGGTTTGAATTCCAATATTAACTCTTCAATTAAAGATAATGGTAATTTATATTTTTTCTGCATTTCTTCATCATGCGTCATTCCTAAAATTCCTACAACAGCCAAACTCCCACTCCTCGATATGTTTTATTTTCACAATTATAACATATTTTAAATGTCCAAATTTTTTTATTTAGAGTTTTATAAAGCAAAAAAGAGAATAGTAGCTCTCCTTTTAGCATAAAGGCCATTTTAAAACAACTCATGAATTAGGGAAGTCAATTAGAAAATTCATTTTGACTATATTGGAGCTTTTGACGGCCTAAGACAGGAACTAATATTGTAGAGGGACAGAGGCAAAGTGCAGAACTGTTTGAGCTACATGATTTTATAAGGGTATTTAACCAATAAAGATTTCAGTAGACTGTTTCATTAGGTATTACGATTTGTGATTTTTCAGGTGATACTGGTTCTTCTCTGGATGGAAGCAACGGGCAAGTCCATAATGTTTGTTTCCTATATCCAGTCCTTTTGCTTTGGACGTTGAGGGAAATAATCTCACAGTGCAGAGAGGTGGAAAAAGTTATAAGGAGGTTGTATGGAATAGCATAAATAGGGGAATACCCGCCGCAACAGCTGTATCTGATTTCACTTTTCGAAGACTACTTTTTTTCGTTTCATAAGAAACAATGGGATTTACTAAATAGTGCGTAGTCCTTTTTTCTCGAGAAACTGTTAAATAGGTTCAGTGTACTGCCCTGTAGATTCAAAAGCAATGACAGGTTTTAATTCAGCTCGGCTTTCCACCTCTATAAAAAACATAAAAAAATCACGTAATCCATTGGTACCACCCTTAAGTTTGAAGGTCTTTCCGAAGTGTTGTTTTCTCCTTTTGCGACATCCAGGCTAATCACTGGATTAATACGTTATCACATCTCCTTTTTTAAACAGTAGCCACTGTCTATCTAGTAGTTTCAAAGCTTCGCTTGTTATGCAGGGTCTCTACCCAACCAGCCTCAAACATGTTTCTATAAGTAGGGGGTGGACGGTATAGCCGCCGGGATAAAGTCCCACGGGTGCGATTATCAAATATCAGAAGTAAAAGTAATTAATCTTTTTTATAAAATCAACATTATACCTTCAGGAGAAGAAGCCATTTTGATCAATCTTTTTCAAAGTGGCTTCTTTTTGTTAGAAATAATATTAAGGTTTGTGAGATGTTTTTGATCGAGCTGGAAGAAGAAAGGGTCTATCATATTAATCATATAAAATATGTTAGGCCTTTTAATTGATCTTATACAAGGAGACCTTTATATTGTCCCTAAAAAATTTTACATAACTAATGATTAGGAACTATTTTTTAAAAAATTACTATAAGGTAATAGATAGTGAAGAAAGGAGATACTCTTGTTATGAAACAATGGAATGACAAACTAGACAAAATAACAGATTATATTAATGAAATATTAATACAGCATCAGGGTGTTGGGATAAGCGTTGCCATCGTGAAAGACGCAAATATGATCTATTCTAGAGGCTTTGGATGCTCTCAGACTCAGCCTTGCAAATCTATCGATGGTGATACATTGATGAGCATTCAAAGTATTTCGAAGAATTTTATGGCACTTTCAATTATGAAACTCGTTCAAAAAAAACTTATTTCATTAGATCATACAGTTGATGCGTATTTGCCATACTTTAGAACAAAAGAAAAACATCTTAGCGAAACCATCACGATTAGGCATCTTTTGTCACATACGGCCGGATTCCCTTCAAACTTAGGGATCGCCAATATGATCGCTCCAAATGTAAAAGAAATTTTTTCCGATACCCCGACAGAATTTCAAGAAGCATTAGAGTATTACAATCTTACAGAAGAAGAGATTACAAATGTACAAACAAGAGAAGATATTACAAAGTGGTTTAAAAAAGTAGAATTGGAGTATCCAGTTGGAGAGAATTGGGATTATTGTACAGATTCGTATGTCATACTTGCTGATTTATTTGAAAAAGTAACCGGGGACAATTGGGAAACATACCTTATGAATGAGATACTTTCCCCATTAAAGATGAAGAGAACCACTAGTGATTCACGTATAGTTCAAACAGATAAGAACAGTGCTAAATATTATTTAGGAAAAGAGAAAATAGAAACTTCCTTTCCTGTAAACCCAATCTCCGCTCCTATTGGATATTTGTATTCAACAGCAGAGGATTTAGGGAGATATTTAAACTTCCACCTAAATAAAGACTCGAAAATTTTACGTCCGGATTTAATTGATGAGATGCAACACCCTATTCATCTTGTTAGTGAGGAATGGCAGTTTGATAGCGACGTCAGAAGCTACGGGCTTGCGTGGTTTACTGACATTTATAGAGGTCATAAAATAGTAGAACATGGAGGCGGTCAACTAGCTGTAAGATCATTGATGTCCATGGTACCTGATTTGAATTTGGGAGTAGTCGTCTTACTGAATTATGATGGAACGACCCATCATGATATTCGTGATAAGATTCTAGACGTTTTCATAGGTTCTTAACATTAAATTCCTTTATGGAGATAGTCTTGCACGTTCAACGACCCGATAGCTATTGGCTTGGAATAATCAAGGACTTGGATGATAAAAACTAAAAAATGTCGCGAACTTTAACCTAGTAATGCAGTTATGCTGTGCTAGAAACTAAATAAATAAATAAATAAATAAACGGATTCTGCTCGGTAGAAGATAAAATTCATATGGCAAGGAGGTTGTAGTAGGTCTTTTCCGTTTTTTTCTATTTTGATATAGTAGTAATGGATAAAATTTAGTATTATATAGTAAAAGTTGAATAAATAAAATTGTCCGGAACTTTATAATGAGAGATGTTAGTGGAGATGGAAAAATTTCTTGTCAAAATGCTGGGCAAGTCAAATAAAAACACAAACGAAGGATCGCAAGCTTTTCATTCTTATTACCCATTATATAACTAGAATTCTTAAATGAATGACACGATTCACCTATCGGTATGTACTATTGGAAAATAAAACTTAGGAGGATTGCAAAATATGTAAAAATACTACCTTTTCTCATCTATTTAAACATTGATAAAAAGGGGTAGTAATAAATGAAAACAAAATCCTTTCGTTATATGTGGATTGGACAAGCATTGGCAAATTTGGGCGATATCTTTTACATTGTCGGTCTCATTTCCATTTTATATGCGGTGTCTGAGTCCGTCTTATCTTTAACTTTATTGCCGTTTGTAAATACAGCGGGTAGGTTTATTAGCGGAATCTTCTCACCAATATTATTTAATAAATATCGATTAAAACAGCTTTTAGTTTGTTCGCAATGGAGTAAAACAATCGTACTGTTAGGACTTATTTTTTGGATAAGCCTTCAGGATGATGTTTCTGTTATCGGAATGGTTTTATTTATTTTTGTCATCGCTTTTTTGGATGGCTGGGCCATGCCAGCGAGCAGAGCGATGCTTCCAAGAATCGTTAGTGATAAAGAAATTGTTAAAGCCAATAGTTTTGTTGCAATGGTGAATCAAACGATTCAATTAGGAGGCTGGGCTATAGGTGGTGCACTTGTAGCTTTATTAGATGGTCAACAAGTCATTTGGCTAACGTTTGTATTATTTTTATTCTCTTCTGTTATGATGTGCTTTATTATTGACCCTACACCTTCCAAGCATACTGAACGAAACCGTAAAGTGTTAGAAGTTCTTATGGAAGGATGGAAAATTATCTGGCACAATAAACTATTTCGAACGCTACATGTCGTCCTTGTCATTGAATCCATGGCAAATGTTGTTTGGATTGCAGCGATTATTTATGTGTTTGTATCTGAGGTATTGCATAAAAGTGAAGCTTGGTGGGGTTATATTAATACGACCTTTTTCGTGGGCTTACTTATAGGCGGTGTTTTTTGTTCAAGGTATTCATTGTTTATGAAAAAACAGATCAAGAAAATCATGCTGTTATCTTCCATCGGTGTTAGCTTTATAACTTTTCTATTTGGAATAAACTCGGTAGGCTGGGTAGCATTGATCCTGTCTATCTTGTTTGGACTGGTAGAGCAGATAAAATCGATAACATTTGAAGCATACATTCAAAGAGAGGCTACTTCTTCTGAACTACCCAAAATTTATGGTACGCAAGAGGCTTTATTATCCATTTGCTTTGGCATTTTTTCTTTAATGATAGGGTCAATCGCAGAGTGGTTCGGTGTAAAATCCGTATTTATCCTTGCAAGCTTAATGTTGGCAGGCTCTGCGTTATACCTTATTTTCGTACAAAAACGCTTTACAAAGAGTTACTTCTAAAGAAGTGGGTAAGTAAAGTTTCTTTACCTAAATGACCATATGGATAAATGAGGAGATAAAAAATGGAGCAGAGATCACTTACGTTAACAGGTCGACATCAACTTGAATGGAGAACAAAGAACATCCCTCCATTAATGGAAGATGAAATTTTAATTAAAACCATTGCTGGAGCGGTTAGTATTGGCGCCGAACTACCACAGTATAATGAATCTGATAGAACAGATGTAGAGCCAACCTATCCTAGTGAAACAGGCTATGAAAGCTATGGAGAGGTCATTAAAATAGGCAAAGATGTTTCTTCTTCTAAAGTGGGGGATAGAGTAGTTGCTTTTTATGGACACAAGGACTATGGAGTCGTGAAGGCGAAGAAGGCAATCCGAGTTCCGAGAGAAATTTCTTATCCCTTTGCCTTACTAAGTATTTTATCTTGTGATGCAGCAAAGGGAGTATTAAAGTTGCAGCCTAAAAAAACAGATAGAGTACTTGTTACAGGCATGGGAACGATGGGGCTATTAACAGTTTATTTTTTGAAAAACTATATGGAAGTAAAGCATGTTGATGTGATAGACCTTGATAAAAAAAGGTGCGAATACGCAACTATGTTTGGTATAAGTAACTTTTATACAAATCAAGCTGAATGCCCACAAAACTTTTACGAATGTGGCTTAGAGTGTTCTTCATCAAATGAAGCGTTTAGGACATTACAAAAGTCCATTCGTGTAAATGGAGAAATCTGCATTTTATCTGATGGAAATCGTGATTCTTTGAACTTACAAGCTGATTTCTTTAAAAAAGAACTTAAAATTATCGGCTCAAGTGATGGATGGGATTATCAAGAGCACGCTAATTGGCATTTTAGTAACGTTGAAAAAGTACCACACATCGAACAAATATTTCAACATCAAATTTCCCATCAAGAATTGATAAACTGCTTTGAAGAATTGAGTAAAAAAGTAATCAATCCATTAAAGGTCTTAGTAAAGTACTAGTAATAACAGTTGGTGAGCATTTATTTTCTTAAGAACGATTAAAACGATACTATGTTAAAGTAAGGTGGAAATACAGTGAGTAATCCAATTAATCAAATTATGCAAATCATTTCTTTAGCTGAGAAACTAAAATATGAACTTCGACATAGCTGGATTTCTCAGGGAAGACAAGAAAGCGTAGCCGAACATACGTGGCGAGTGTCGTTAATGGCCATTTTGATTGAACCATATCTTGATTGTAAGGTTGACATAGCTAAACTACTAAAAATGATCATTATTCATGACCTTATTGAGGCGGAGGCGTGCGATGTACCGGCTTTTGATACGATGAATAATTCTACTGTGAAAAAGCAAAAGGTAGAGAGAGAGCATCAAGCGATTGTAAAAATAAAAAATACACTTCCAAAGGAACTTGGCGAAGAGGTTTATAATCTTTGGATGGAATTTGAAGAAAAAGAATCGTATGAGGCAAAAGTGGCGAATGCCCTAGATAAACTAGAAGCACAAATTCAACATAATGAAGCAGATATTTCAACTTGGTTAGAAATTGAGAAGGAAATGACCTTTATGATGGGAAAGCATGTTGAATTCGATTCATTTTTAAAAAAGTTCAAAGATCAAATTGAACAAGATGGAGAAGAAAAAATGATTGCAGCGGGTGTTGAGTTTCACAAACCACTGTAGATAGTATGGTAGCGAATAATAAATTTTAAAAAAATTAAAAGCTTCTAGACGTTTGCTAGAAACAATTTAGTAAATGAAACATATAGTAATACTAGAATAGAGATTGTATCACCTCCCTTTAATGTTATCCTCCTTCAGCAACCATCTCTATTCTTTAAGACCCTAAAAAGTTACTTTTTAGGGTCTTTTTCAATTCTAATATATAGCTTAAGCTTGATTAATCAAAAATATTTATTCTATAATAAACATATGTTAAATTGAGGATAATATAGTATAATTTTGGGATTGTTAAGAGTGAAAAAAATCATCATAAAAAAGTGGGTTTGAGAATGAAATCATTGGAACATGAGCACTAAAACTCGTTAAGAAGAATAAGAGGTCCTCCATTGTGGTCAAACAGTTAAAATAGTTTTTTCACAACAAAGGAGGAGAAAAATGATGAATGATACGCGTTTTATAGAATTACTTAATGAGGTAAAGCAAGAGTTTTCCGGATGGGATTTTTCTTTTGTAACGGAGACAGGACGTATACAAAATGAGTTATTATCATGGTCTTACGGGAGCATCACTATGCCTGTCGTCAGAAAAGCGACTTCCTTATTAGATATGGGAACAGGCGGAGGAGAATTCTTTTCTTTATTGAGGCCATTTCCAGACAATGTATTTGCTACGGAAGGCTTTAAACCGAATATTCCGATTGCTAAAAAGAAATTAGAACCCCTCGGTGTGACGGTTCTTCCATTCGAAAAAGATAATGAACTACCTTTTACAAGTAATCAATTTGGTTTAATTATCAATAAACATGAATCCTATTGCCCAGCAGAAGTTAGAAGAATAAGTAAGAAAAATGGAATCTTTCTTACTCAACAAGTGGGTGGCTTGGATTGTAAAGAAATAAATGATGCATTAGGAATGCCAATTAATCAAGAATATTTAAACTGGAATCTTGATAGGGCTTTAAAAGAGCTAGAAGAACATCACTTTAATGTTTTGGTAAAAAAGGAAGAATTTCCAACACAACGCTTTTATGATATAGGAGCACTTGTATATTATTTAAAAGCAATACCTTGGCAAATCCCTAATTTCAATCTTGAAGATTTAAAGGAGCAGCTCTTTTCATTACATAAGAAGATAGAGAAGGATGGCTACTTTGATGCTAAGCAGCATCGATTCCTTATTAAAGCAAAAGCTATTTAGATGAAAAAGAGGATCTTAATTAAGATCCTCTTTTTAGTGCTTAAAAGGTGATATATGGGTTTGGTACGTAAAAATCGGCTTTGTTTTTCGATTAGAAAGGAAAGCCCACCTATAAAATGATGATCCGCCGGTTAAATTTCGATTGATTTAGGACGTTTTTAGTATTGTAGTCATTTTCTCCTATTGAGAAGAAGGTAGGTTCTATGACAAAATTATGAAATAAATATATTTTAGAGGGAATGGAGATGAAGAGGAAGAAAGTAGACATTTAGGAATTTTTGTGAGCATTATTAGTTGATCCAGCAATTGGTACAGGACTGTTGGAAAGGTGTAGAAAGATTTTTTAGTAAATGATTTTGAATCTTTTTCCTATAAAATTCGTATGAATAGATGTGCTTCACTTTTAACAAAGGAGAAGCTCTATTCAATTAACAATTTCATTTAATGTAGATTAGCGAAGGTTATAATCAAAAGGGGACTAAATTAATGAAACATATCGCTCGCATGTTAACCTACTTATTCTCTCTAATAATTGTTTTAAGCGGTTGTAGTCAGCCGATGAATAATTCCAATATAGAATTGTTTGATTATAAGGAATCTTATATTGGAGATAATAGCGCCGTAGGAGCAATTATTGCTAAATTACCAGCAGGAAAGAGCCTCTATAATTATTCGTTAGAAACGGATGAAAAGCCATTTGGTTTAGCGATTCAATATAAAGATTCCTCCCTTAATGAAGTAGATATGAATGAAACAATCATGTATAATGCTACATTTCTTTACGCTTTAATCCAAAATGTTGACAGAATTCAGTTTGATTTTCAGCATCGAGTATATGTCGTATATCGAGAAGATTTACAGAAATGGTATAGTAAAGACTTAAGGGAATTTGAAACAGAGCAAAAGTTAAAAGAGTTTATAAGTGAGTATATTCGTAATACGGAAAAGGTTGAAGAATTTTTCGTCACTTATTGATGTATATAAGCGTAGTGTTCTAGTCCGAATGATTAGTTCTAATAAAAATAAAATTCGTATTTGAAGAAGGTTTGGAGTGTGGGTGCTGATTGTGACCATGACAAAAAATAATAATGGTTGGATTCATAGAGGAGCATGAAGAAGCGATCTGGCTAAGGAGGTAATTTATGATTTTGTCCAAAAACCATTTTAAATTATTTGGGCAATCAACATTAGTTCTACTTACATTTTTTTTAACACTTTTTTTCATACTTTTTCTTTGTGGTCTATTATATTTTGCTATAATTTCACTTGTTTCAGACAACGATTTTTTACCTGATCCAGATGAGAAAGAAAAATCAATCAATATAAAGATTGATGGAACGGATATGAAAATGGTACACATGAACGATGTATAAGAGTAGAAGAAGCAATTGTGATTAAGGAAATGGGAATGTAGGAAAGTAATTAAAAATGTATTCTTGATTTATTGTTGGGAATTCCTTTCAAATTTTTTCCTAAGTAAAAAGAAACTTCCGAGTGAAGGAAGTTTCTTTTTGTAGTCGATTCTAAAATAACACATAGGAAACGACGAGATATAAAACAGCTATTAAAAAGGAAGGGGTCGTATATCTTAGCTGACTCATTGACTTTGCTGGGCGTATCAATAAATAAATCATCACAATGGTCATCACGAAACCTAATATGGCAATAAACACATGTGAAGAATCAACTGCTGAGAGAATAGGCCCTTTTCGATATAGAGCGTCTGTTAGTGCTAATAGTTGAATATTAAATAAGTTACTACCTAAAATCGACCCAATCGCCATATTGTAATTGGCTAGTTTAAATGCAGCGAGTACAGTCACGAACTCAGGTAATGACGTAGAGGCGGCAATTAGAAAGCTTCCTACAAAGCTTGCATTCATTCCAGTCGCTACGGCTAATTGATCTCCTGATATAGATAGGAGGCTACCAGCTACAAACACAACGATGGCGGAAATAATAAATCCTACTACAGCTTTGTTTAATGAAAGATCATTTGAAGAGGTGTCTTCTAGTTCGTCTGAATCACCCTTAGTAATAAACTTGACTGTAATAAAATACAATGCAACGATTATGAACATCTCTAATCCGACGCCGAAAATATTAACGGACTCGGGAATGATTAGTGAAGCAATAATAATGCCTAGAAACACAAGTCCAATCAGTGCAGAAGGAATATTTCCTTGATGGTTGACATTTTGAAATAATCTTCGTCTTCGATAAATTATATCGACAATTGCTAATATTAATAAATTAAATACATTGCTTCCTAACATATTTCCAACGGCAATATCAGGGTTATCGATGTAAACCGCTGTAATACTTGTCGTTAATTCCGGCAGTGAGGTAGCTCCAGCAATGAGAAAAGTACCAACCATTGCTCCATTTAAAGAGGATTTTTTACTAATGACATCACCAAATTGATTTAAATAAATAGCACCTCCGACAACGACTATAGCTGCCAAAATAAATACTGCATATAACATGTCCAATCTCCTTCCTGCCAGAACACAAAAAAGCCCTGGCACATAAATGTACCAAGGTCTTGCGTACTAAAAAGTATTGCTTAGCCTAATGAACCAGGTACTCAATGTACCGTAGTGACGATTCATCAGCCGTTTACCGGTCGCTACTCCCCTTGTTACTTCTACTATAGCTTTAATTGGAAGAGAAGTCAATCTTTTTCCATGATAAAAACAGTTTTAGTTGAAAAGACGTAGAATGTATTCCTTTTAATGTACGCCGATAAAGTGTAAGGTAATGACCTTTTTACGAATACCGGTATGTAATTGATCAGTAGCGGTCCATCCCGTTTAAACCTAGAGCAGTAAGCTATTAAGCTTAAATGAGGATGACCATATCCCTAAAGGTAAATTTTGTGTTTTATTAATAAAGTGTGAATGAAATTATTATTTTTACTAACGGTTTCATAAATCCACGTGTAATGATCACCCATTAAAAAGGCAATGACAGCTTCAGCCTCTTCTTTTTCTAATAGTTCATGTAAGGCTTTTACTTCCAAAAAATTAATGACCAAATGAAGATAGGTTGAAAATTCATCTTTTGCTCCTTTGGGGTAGCCTACAGGGACATGTTTATAAAATGTTTTTAATTCGTTAATTACGGCTTTTATTTGAGTAAAATTCAATACGGCATACCAATGAAGTTGCTCATGTATAAAGGTAGTCAGCAATAGATGGTCATTTTTTAGATACTTTGTATTAATTGTTAACGTTGGATGACTATGGGGTATTTCCACCATTTCATCAATAACAACCTGGTCTGTAAACAACCACTTTGATACATTGTATCTATCCAATAAAGAGTAGAGATTCCGGTAAATGATTTGTTCATTAGGGGAGTTATTTTTCGTTGTAATTTTCAACTCACTCATTACGATTTCTCCTATCCAGTTTACTTTCAATATAACAAGCATATCACGTTAAACCAACAACGACATGTGTGGATATAGTATATTCTTATAGGTAAATGATACATTCGTTTTCAGTAATGGGTTTCAAGTATTTCTGCAGGTAAAATAGATTATCCATACAATTAATATGATACTAGCTAACGTATTTCTCGGGTAGTTGTCATTTTATGTGAAGATAGATTGTTAGAAAATCTTGCTAATACCATTGTTTTCGATTATTTTTAAAGTATAGTTGTGAAAAGGGTGATGGAATGAGCTTTCATAATCAAAAGATTTTACCTGCCATTCGCAGCATGAAGGAATTTGAGAAAATGCTTGATAGCCCCTATCAATATGGTGTATTTCTAGATATGCAAATTGGCCATTTAAGAAGTGCTTATCGTTTGGCCAAGGAGCATCACCGACACATGTTTTTACATTTTGATTTAATTCAAGGATTAAGCCGAGATGAATTTGCTACTGATTTTGTTTGTCAAGAGTTTAAGCCGTTTGGGATTATTTCGACTAAGAGTAATGTTATTAGGCGTGCCAAGCAAAAAGGAGTATTAGCAACGCAAAGAACCTTTATTATTGATTCAAGTGCATTAAATCGTAGTGTCGAATTGGTCAATCAAAATAACCCTGATTTTATCGAGGTACTACCTGGAGTGGTACCGAAAATTATTACTCAAATGCATAAACGAACAGGTAAGCGGATTTTTGCTGGAGGTTTAATTGAAACGAGAAAAGAAGTTGAGGAGGCGCTACTTGCTGGAGCGGTCGCAATCACTACATCAAATCAGGCTTTATGGAAGGTGTATGAGAATAAATAGTATAGTAAGTTTTGAGAGCGCTTACGGAAGATGAGGGGGATAACAGTGGAAAAATATATTTTGTCATTAGATCAAGGAACAACAAGTTCACGAGCTATTATTTTCAATCATCAAGGTGAGGTAGTACATAGTGCACAAAGAGAGTTTACGCAACTATTTCCACAGCCAGGTTGGGTGGAACATAACGCGAATGAAATATGGGGATCGGTTTTATCCGTCATAGCAACCGTTCTTTCAGAAGCTTCGATTAAGGCGAACCAGCTTGCTGGAATAGGTATTACAAATCAACGTGAAACCACTGTAATATGGGATAAAGCTACTGGAGAACCTGTATACCAGGCGATTGTTTGGCAGTCTCGCCAAACAGCGGACATTTGTGAAGAGTTAAAGGAATTGGGGCATGAAGCACTATTTCGTGACAAGACAGGTCTGTTAATCGACCCTTATTTTTCAGGAACGAAAGTGAGATGGATTTTAGACCATGTTGAAGGGGTACGTGAACGGGCAGAAAGAGGAGAGCTCTTATTTGGTACGATTGATACATGGCTCATTTGGAAGTTATCAGGCGGAAAAGCACATGTCACAGACTATTCTAACGCTTCACGAACACTACTATATAATATACATGATTTATGCTGGGATGAGGAAATCTTAGAAATTTTAAACATTCCTTCTCAGTTGCTACCAGAAGTAAGGCCTTCATCTGAAATATATGCTCAAACTGTTCCCTATCACTTTTTTGGAGAAGAGATTCCGATAGCGGGTGCTGCAGGAGATCAGCAGGCTGCATTATTCGGTCAAGCTTGTTTTGAGGATGGGATGGCGAAAAACACGTATGGAACGGGTTGTTTTATGTTAATGAATACGGGTGAAAAAGCTGTTTCATCTAAGCATGGTCTGCTCACAACGATTGCATGGGGATTGAATGGAAAAGTTACGTACGCATTAGAAGGAAGTATTTTTGTTGCGGGCTCCGCAATTCAATGGCTTCGCGATGGATTACGCATGATTAAAGAAGCGAAGGACAGTGAGTTATACGCAGAGAGGGTAGAATCGACTGACGGCGTTTATGTTGTCCCAGCATTTGTGGGACTTGGGACCCCCTATTGGGAAAGTGATGTAAGAGGAGCGGTTTTCGGATTGACCCGCGGAACGTCCAAAGAGCAGTTCATTCGAGCTACTTTAGAATCGCTTGCTTATCAGACGAAGGATGTATTAGATGCGATGGAATTAGATTCAAACATTTCATTAAATACTCTTAGGGTAGATGGAGGAGCGGTAAAAAATAATTTTTTAATGCAATTCCAAGGTGATATTGTTTCGGTCCCAGTTGAACGCCCTGTCGTGAATGAAACGACTGCTCTTGGGGCGGCCTATTTGGCTGGATTAGCAGTGGGTTACTGGAAAAGTCAACACGAAATTTCGTCGCAATGGCAAGTGGATAAACAATTTTTACCGAGCTTGCCGAAGGAAAAGCAGCAGCAGTTATATGGAGGCTGGAAAAAGGCAGTCCAAGCAACGTTAGCTTTTAAATAAGGCGAAAGAATGATATAATTATGGTAAGTTAATATTTTGGTAGAGAATTGGAGAGACCTCACAGCAAAATGGATATAATGTCCATCTTGTTTGTTGAGGTCTCTTTTTGTGTATCGAAATTTGAAAAGAGGTAAGGTGAAGAAGCATGGGATTATCTAGCAGGAATCGATCAGAAAAAATCAAACTATTACAACAAGAGAACTATGACATGGTCATTGTAGGAGGAGGAATAACAGGTGCGGGAATCGCCCTTGATGCTGCTTCTCGAGGGATGAAAGTGGCATTAGTTGAAATGCAAGACTTTGCAGGGGGGACTTCAAGTCGCTCTACAAAACTTGTTCACGGTGGTTTGCGTTATTTAAAGCAATTTGAATTTAAGATGGTATCCGATGTTGGAAAAGAACGCGCAATCGTATACGAAAATGGCCCTCATGTTACAACACCAGAATGGATGCTTCTTCCTTTCCATAAAGGCGGAACGTTTGGAAGGTTATCGACTTCCCTAGGTTTAAAAATGTATGACTATTTAGCCGGTGTCAAAAAATCAGAGAGGCGTAAAATGGTCTCTAAAGAAGAAACCCTTCAACTTGAGCCGCTATTGAAAGAAGAAGGATTATTAGGAGGTGGATACTACGTAGAATACCGAACGGATGATTCTCGTTTGACGATTGAAGTGATGAAAGCAGCCGAAGCAAATGGGGCGAATGCATTAAATTATGTGAAAGCATCACAATTTGTATACGAACAGAGTAAAGTAGCAGGCATTGAAGCAAAGGATTTAATTTCAGGAGAGGTATTTGAAATTCGTGGTTCGAAGGTCATTAATGCAACCGGTCCCTGGGTAGACGAACTGCGGAGCAAAGACCATAGTCGAAATAATAAAAAACTTCGGTTAACAAAAGGCGTTCACCTTGTCATAAGTGGAGGGAAATTTCCGCTACAACAATCTGTGTATTTTGATACACCCGATGGACGTATGGTTTTCGCGATTCCAAGAGATGGAAAAACATATGTAGGGACAACTGATACTTTTTTTGATTCAGACAAAGCTTCCCCGAAAATGACAGAAGAAGACCGAGATTATATTTTACAAAGCATATCGTATATGTTTCCTAAAGTATTGCTTTCAAAGGAGGATGTTGAATCAAGCTGGGCTGGTATTCGACCACTTATTTATGAAGAAGGAAAAGACCCATCTGAAATATCTCGAAAAGATGAAGTGTGGGAGCATGAAAGTGGCGTCATTACGATTGCTGGCGGAAAGCTAACAGGCTATCGAAAAATGGCTGAAGATGTCGTCAACTTAGTCACAAAACGATTAGCAGAAGAGAAGGGTAGTTCTTTTCCCCAATCTCAAACGAAACACCTTCCGATTTCTGGAGGTGATGTTGGTGGATCTGAGGGTTTCGAGCGATTTATTCAACAAAAAGCAGAGGAATCTGCACACTATGGCCTCTCTTCAGAGGAAGGAAAAAAGCTTGCTAGCATGTATGGGAATAATGTTGATGAACTCTTCCGGCTTGTGAAAGATTATCAAAACCAAAGAGGCGATAATACCTTACCTCCATTAGTTTTTGCCCAGTTAGAATATGCAATGAACGAGGAACTAGCGTATACACCATCCGATTTCTTTATTCGGCGTACAGGTGCACTCTTTTTTAACATCGATTCCGTTCGAAAATGGAAAAGGCCTGTCATGAATCGGATGAGGGATTCTCTGAAATGGACATCTAAGCAATTTCAAGATTTTGAAAATCGATTAAACAAAGAGCTAGTAGAAGCAGTGGAAGCTACGGTAGAATAAAAGAAAAAGGGGTGAAGAGGATGAAGGAGACAACGGGATTCTTAAAAACAAGAGATGATCATCACATCTATACGGTGGCATGGGAAAATGAATCTACGGAACCGAAGGCAATTCTTCAGCTTGCCCATGGTATGGCTGAGCATGTAATGCGGTACAAGGAATTTGCAGAGTACTTAGTAGAAAACGGTATTTATGTAGTTGGAAATGATCACAGAGGTCACGGACGAACAGCTGAAAAAAATGGAACCTTTGGGTACTTCGCTGACGACAACGGATTTGAACATATTGTAGATGATCTTCATGAGGTGAATGCTTTTATTAGAAGCCAATACCACGGTGTACCTATTATTTTATTTGGTCATAGTATGGGATCATTTATTGTGAGGAGATATATTCAACGCTATCACGACCGACTAGAAGGTGTGATACTTTCAGGGACAGGTGATTTTTCTCCTTTTATGGGGACAATCGGAAAATTTTTAGCTACTCGTGTAGGAAAGAATAAAGGTTGGAAAAAAACCAGTCCGTTGTTGGATAAACTTTCTTTCGGCCAATTTAATACGCAGTTTTCACCGACAAAAACCCCATTTGATTGGTTATCTCGTGATGAATCTTCAGTCCAACAATATATAGAGGATGAGTATTGTGGGAAAATATCTACAACAAGTATGTTCGTCGATTTAATCGAGGGCCTTCGGTTGATTCATAAAGAAGGTGAAGTAAAGAATATTCCAAGGGATGTCCCATTCCTATTCATTAGCGGAGAAAAAGATCCAGTTGGTAGACAAACAAAAGGTGTTCAGAAAGTTATTGATCAAATGCAACGGTACAGTGAGTATGATATCGTTTCCTATTTTTATTCTGAAGGCAGACATGAAATGCTTAATGAAGTAAATCGTAAAGATGTGTTTGAGGATATTGTTAATTGGATCAATCAATTATTAGCTAATACGGTAACAGTAAATAAATCATCACTTCTCAAGTAGTGAATTACTCCGAGAACCTACCAATCTAACTGAGGGAATAGGCATCCGTTATTGGTGGAGCTTTTAATACTTGGGCCAATTCAATAGATTATTCGTTAACAAACTTGATTTATCATTTCGCACATAGTTATTTCGGTAAAATGGAATAGTAAGGTTGAAAGATGTATCAACATTTTATTAGTTCTATAAAGAAAAAACCTCCTTAATAGTAAATGAAGGAGGTTTTCTTATGGGGATTCATGTTCAAGGATGTAAGGGAAGTAGGGCAATTAAAAACAAAAAACCTGAGCTCTATCATTACTGAGCTCAGGCTTGAAAAATCAGTTTATTGCTTCTTTTCGTTTGAACTGTAGTAGAACTTGGCACTAATGGATCCATCTTCGTTTTCTTTAATATCCGTTACATGAATTCCGGAATTAGCTGGAGTTGAGCTATTTCCTTTCCAGAAATAGTATGAGCCAGTATGAACATTACTTGAAACTGGTGTGAGCTTGTCTCCAGTTTTGAAGAAGTCACCTGCGTCTCCTCTGTTTTCATTTTTCTCTAAATCATATTTTCCATCTGCTTGTAGAATGGATAAACCATAATGTGTTACAACTGTACCATCACTTGCCGTTTCGCTTTGGTTGGACTGGAATCGTTTGTTCATCCAATTTTCAACATTATTAGGTCGGAAGCCAGCAGATTGATATAGCTCGATAATGTTTTCATCCACATGCCATGCGACTAAACCATGTGAGTCTTCTCCTTGGCGAATTAGCCCCTTGTTAAATCCACTTTGTTGAATGTTCTCGAATAAGAAGTATTCAGTACCATTTGAACCAGGTACTTCCATTTTAACGATACCATTTTCCGCAGAAGCCTTGTCGATTGAAGGTAATGTAATCTCTTGTACACCATCTTCAGGTTTAACATCAATTGGCTCTGCCCAACCTAAGAAAATTTTAGAGAATGGATCAAAGTGAGTTGGTGAGTTGCCAGAGTATGCTGGATCATTTGGGTAACGCATCCAAGAACCACCGGCCATCATGGAGTAGTTTCCTACACCTTCAGATGAATAAACGGTGTCATAGAAATCCGGCAAGCCAAGAACGTGTCCGAATTCATGAGCGTAAACACCAGTTTGAGCAGGGTATGGACCAGTCTTTAATGAATCATCATAACTTTCAGTGTCAAGGTCATAACCTGCAACATTTCCGCCAATACCAGGCTGGATGTTATAGTTGTTCACGACGACCCCATCAAACGTCATTTCCTCAGCAATCGTTTTATCAATCCAATCTCCTTGACTCATACCCGCATGCTCATCTGCAGTTATACCAGTTTCATAGTATTTACCGTAGTAAAGGGCACTTAATAAACTCCATTTATGAGACCAGAACTGTGCTGGGTCACTACTAAATTCAGCTCCTGTCCCTTCATGGATTACAAATATATTTGGAACTTCACCGTTTTCAGCATACTTTGCGAAATCTACTTGATCGTCGGCAGCTCTTAGAAGGTCACGGATAAATTCACCAGTATGAGCGTCACCGTTATCATTACCATTGACATATGTGCCATTTTCAGCATACGTTCCGTCTTGATCTAAATAGTATGAAGCTCCTTTAGGTAACTCAACCCAAACAAATTCCGTATTTTCTTTACGTACTAGATTTACCCTATCATTACTAGATTCTTTATAAGCATTTTGCATCGTGCGGTCTTTTGGTACGTCTGGACCATCGTACTGCTTAAATTCATCGAGTTCATAAGGATTGTACTCTTCACCAAAAATTAAATCTTCATAGTATTTCGCTGGAACTTGTCCTGCGAAGTCTCCAATAGGTTCATCCCCATCTTTATACTTGGCCAATAAAACAAGGACTGGTACATCACCAGTAGCTTCTTTGTAGGCAACAGAATGGTCACCCGCTTGCTGAAACTTTTTCCCATGATTTGCGATTTTTTCAGCTGGGTCTACTTTAGACACATCTACTCCTAATTCTTTCGCTTTTTGGGTTAATTCAGGAGACGCACCTACATAGTGACCAAGGCTTAAATCATATTGGCTGCCGCTTTCTTTATCAGCGGTATCACTTAGTTGGAAGCCTGCTAACGCAATTCCACCAGCAATAGTAAGAGCTAAACCTTTTTTTGATAGCACTTTTAACAAGAACAACACTCCTTTGTAATTGAGATAATTTAAATATATCAGAATAGTCAGTTATTCGACAAGTAGTTTATTTTATTTTTTCCTAGTAAATTGATAAGTTATATAAGAATTAATAAATATCACTCTGTTATTAAAAGAGTAGAACATAGTAGTGATGAGGAAATATTGAATTTTTTACCATTAAAAGAGTGAATTTTCTTTCATCATTGACGATTACATTTAATTGGAAGTTAATGGCGTGAGGTAATAAAAAATATTTTGATACTAATAGTATTTTTACGTATATTAGCCATTTGGCGAGGGGAAAAGGAATAGTTCAATTTGCTTTCGTAACAATTGCAGCATGTTATGAAGTACATCGTGATGAAAAGCTTTTACCATGATACTACACTGTAACCTATTATTGCTTACCTATCATTCGAACTCTCCTTTTGCAGAAAACGTAGTGAACATGAACAATTAAATACAAACTTATACTCTTTAGATTATGGAATAACCAAGAGACCCTATGGAAGGTTCCCTATAACAATGAAATATATAAAGGATTAGCATAATTTCAAGAACTGGTAACGAGACGCTAATACAAAGATTTCTATTTTGTCTTTGCTGAAGTTTTAAAATGAGAATAATGGGTCATTTAAGGCAGAGTTATTGCGAAGTGTCATCTAACCTATTTCAATCAACTTGGTCAGCTCATTTTATTTAAATGAGTTGATATATGATGCAATTTGTTTTGAATGGAAGATATTAATGCAGGCGGGTTGATAGAAACAATGGACTTACCAAAGCGCATAAAATATTCAGAGATGAAATCTTCTTCGTTCCCATTGTAGTAACCCGATATGATATAACGGTCATCTGTTTTTTGAATGGACATTGATGGATAATGTTCCTTGTCAAATAAATCCTTTCCTTTATTTGTTACAATTACTGTGAACGGAATCGCATTCTCTTGCTTGTGATAATCTTTCTCTAATAACAATAATAAATCCTCTAGTTTCGATGGATTTTGTTTTTCAGCCAATTCTAGTGATACTATTTTATCGCATCGGAGATTTTGGACGGTTTGCTTAGAAAAATTGTACATTTTAGCATACCATTGACCAAATTTAGAGTTGATTTTAATAAACTGACCTGTAATTCTTATTTTTTGTTTTTCTTTTGAATAGGAAACTTGATAAACTTTTTCCTCAATAATTCCCTGAATCAACTCTTTTAGATAAGGATTAAAATTGCTATGGTCGGTCTTTTCCAGCTCGATTAACCTCTTCATTTTCTCAATATTATTGCTCACTTGACTTGGTAATACTTGTTTAAGTTTATCCTCTAATTTATTTATTTCGTAGTCAAATGGTTTTGCCTTGTAACCGTTTAAAGTCAACATAGCGAAATAAATCGCATACATTTCATCCACTGTGAAGATGATGGGAGATAAGATACGATTATCTAATACTACATACTTTCCACTTCTACCTTGTTCAACATATAGGGGCATTCCTAATAATTCTAATGAGTGTACGTCTCTAATCGCAGTACTTCTAGAAATATTATACTTTTCCATTAAATCCTTAAGGTTAAAAGTTTTTTTATTATTGATGAATTGCAGCATATCATTTAATCTTTCAGATTTATTCATCGTAAAACTCCTTAAAAGGTGTCATGGTTTGATACCTTTTTAGTGTATCCTAAAAGTGTAAAAAATAAAAGGAGGTCTTTACAATGACTTTAGAGGTTGTCGTTTTTTTATCTATGAATGGAAAGGCAAATGAAGCACTACGTTTTTACAAGAAACATCTAAATGCAAAAGAGTTACTAGTTGTGACCTATTCAGATATGGCGAAACGGGATCATTCACTTGTATTAACAGAAGAAAATAAAGATTACATTTCCCATTCAGTGCTTGAGGTTGGAAAAACGAAACTAATGATTGCAGAAGAAACGATGTTACCAAGTGAGTTGTATAATGTAGGAAATAATATTTCTCTTTGTATTCAAAGTGCAAACTTAGTAGAAATACAAAGCTTTTATCAGAATTTAACAAGTGATGAAAGGGTTCAAATTATTACCCCTCTTTGTCAAAATGTTTTCAGTGAAGCTTACGGTATTGTCCGAGACCCATATGGTATTCAAATTCAACTAATGTATGACCCTCGTTTAAAATAAGGCTCCGTTAAACAATATTGTTGATATTAATTTTTACAAAGGACTTCTATTTAATGAAGTCCTTTGTACTTTTTTATTACATTCCTAAAACGGAGATGAACTTATTAGAATCACTTTTTTTCATCTATCCAAGAATGGAATTCGGTAATCATCAAGATGAGTTGCAAAATATTGGTGTAATAGTTTTCCATAAACTCTTCCTCAGAATAGGTGAACGGAAACCCTAAAACCTCTTTCAAAAATTGTGCGCTAGGATTATTAACTAGATATTGTTTTATTATTTCAGACTGGTTCACTTGCAGAATATGATGTGAGAGATTTGGTAAAAAACTCTTAAAGGCGATATTGGTTTTCGGTACTAAGTTTCTTTATCTCTTTAATAATTTCCTTTAATACTATCCGAATATTACTCGCTCTCATTCATTTTTCTATATCAATCGTTTTGTTCAAATTTCAACAGAGTTATTAAAAAGAGCCTAAAATAAAAATAGTATAACAATAATGTAATATTAATATATTCTTTTTGTAATCTGAGAAAATATCATCTTTGTATAATTTGTGTTATCATGTGTGTTTAAAGAAAAGTATATTTCTACTTTTCTTTAAACACACAAAAAATAGAATACTTCATGAATTAAATTGAAGATAGGAGTTTATTAAAAAATGAAGAAATTAATAACGTCGATTACTCTAAGCGCTTCCCTAATTGGTTTATCAGCTTGCTCTATTGGTGATGATGTAGTTGTAAAAACGAATGCAGGTAACATCACTCAAGATGACTTGTATAAAGAATTACTTGAGGTTAATGGAGCAGCTGTTTTAGAAAAAATGATCCAAGAGAAGCTCCTTAAAGACAACTATTCTGTTTCTGAAAAGGAGATAGATTCTGAATTGAAAACGGTAAAAGAGCAGTTCTCTTCAGATGAGGAATTTGAAGCAGCTCTTGCAAGTAGTGGTCTTGATGAAGACACTTTTAAAGAACAAATCGAAATGAATCTTCTGCAAGAAAAGGCAATTACGGATGGCGTAAAAGTCACAGATGAAGAATTAAAAACATATTTTGAAGAAAATAAAGATGAGTTCACATTAGCAACAGCTTCTCATATTTTAGTAGAAGATGAAAACACAGCCAAGGAGATAAAGAAACAATTAGAGGATGGGGAAGATTTTGCTAAAATAGCTCAAGAAAAGTCTACCGACCCAGGCTCAGCTCAAAACGGAGGATCCCTCGGGGAATTTAAAAAGGGTGATATGGTTCCAGAATTCTCTGAAGTTGCTTTCTCTATCGAACTTAATAAAATAAGTGAACCGGTAAAATCACAATTCGGTTACCATATTATCAAGGTGACAGAACGTACAGAAAAAACATTTGATGAAAATAAAGACGAAATAAAAGATCAATACTTAGTTGCCAATGCTAAGCCTATTTCAGAAGTAATGGATAAACTAAAAAAGGATGCTGAACTTAAGGTAGAAGACAAGGAACTACAAAAGGAAATCGATAAGTTATTATCTAGTACACAAGGTTAATAACATCAACTACTAAAAAACAACGATATGACATTATCGTTGTTTTTTTCGTAATTAATAGAAAACCATTCGATCTCACTTTTCTTTTGTTAACACCTATAAAAATTGTTTTATTTTTACAAGCTTTCACTCACTCAATCCTATATACGAAATGCGAAGCGTGATCATCCCCTTGTATTAACACAAGAAGATATAGCTAACATTTCCCGTCCTTGAGGTTAAAAAAACAAAATGATGAGCAGAAGAAATAATGGTACTTATTGAGTTGTACAATGTAGGGTAGAACATTGCACTTTGGCTTCAAAGTGCAAACTTAGTAGATATACAAATATTTACTACAATTCAACAAGTGATGGAAGAGTCTAAATTATTACCCGTCTATTTAAAATACTTTAAGCGACACTTATGGTGTTCTAATTCAACGAATATATGACCCTCGATTAAATGTATCATCAAATCCATATAGAATTTCGAACGGTTTATTTCAAATTGTTCTCCCATTTTGAGGGTGATAACTGAAATGTCATGTTAAGAAAAACGATATTTTTTTATTGAAAAACAATAAATACTATAATATGATATAGTCAGTTGTTATGAAGAGTTTGCGAATTCAAGTTGAGCACTAATTTTTTTAGTAGTTGTTCCTTTTCCACTTGTTTGTTCACCATCATATAGCAATTCTTCTTCCACTAAATATAGAAATGAGGAGGAAGTGTGTCATTGATTTTCTTACTGGGTTTTATAGGTCTATTACTAGTTATAATCTTTAGAGGTTCAATCATTAATCTAGTGAGTCATGACAATTGGTTAGTGTGTAAGTTAAAAACGGCTATATGGTTTCAAAATGCTCGCTTCGGAGGAATGTTTTTATTCATCATAAATGCCATTCTCTTTTTTACGACAGGTCTCATCCTTTTTGGATTGACCTTTCTCACAATTCCTTTTCTTCATTTGTTTATTATCATTTTCGCTGTACTCGGAAGTCTTTATTTTTGGATCTCCGTTCATAAAGCTTGGATAGGAACAAGGCAAGGGCGTCTTATGCTAGGGATAATAGGAAGTAGTTTTTATATCATTTTAACAATTATATTCATCTATAAGATTGTAACATTGACGCCGTCATATCCTGGCGAAGATGTCACGATGATCTTTATAGGGTGGATGATGGCCATTACCGTCACGGGAGTTGCGGCGATAATGTGCTTCTTCAGTACGGGTTTTTCTAACGACCCAGTTAAAAGTCAAAAATAAATTAATTTGTTTCCTCGCTTTATCAGTTTTGACTCATTAACGAGCTGAAATAAGGAAAGAGATTATATAAATATTGAAACATATAGAGGTGATTGCAATGCTTGGGAAAAACGTGTTAATTACAAGTGGAGGATGTATTGAAAAATGGGATCAAGTTCGTGGACATACGAATTTAGCCAAAGGGACAATAGGAAAAATGATGGCAGAAGAAGCGTTAGCAAAAGGCGCAAATGTAACGTATTTACATGGTTATTTTGCTGAAAAACCAACCATAAAAGAGGGACAAAATCTATCGCTCGTACCGTTTGAAGGAATAATAGACTTACAGGCCAAAATGAAGAGCATAATTGCATCGAACCGAATTGATGTGGTCATAATGGCTGCTGCAGGATCGGATTGGATCATAGATAAAGTACTAGGTCAAAACGGGGAAGTGTTATCCCAACAAGGCAAAATGAGTAGTGATAATCCTCCTATTATCCATTTTAAAAAAGCTCCCAAAGTACTTAAACAAATAAAAGAATGGGACCCTAATGTCGTGTTAGTGGGGTTCAAGCTAGAAAGCAATGCGGATAAAAACCTTCTTATAGATAAAGCGAAAGATAGAATGGCTACTTCGAAGGCTGATTTAATGATTGCTAATTTCTCTGACTCGTTAAATACGTCTCAAGCCGAGCACTGTATTATTAATCAAAAGAATGAAATCACTGAATGTTGTAGTAAAGAAGAAACAGCAAAAACAATTATTCGATTTGTTGATCCATTTCTTAAATCAAAATAGTAAACGTTTTTGTAATAAATACACTAGAAAAGGCCAGTTCAAAGAAAAAGAACTGGCCTCCTTATCGTGACAATATCATAATAATTAAATTTACAATGATTTTAGTGTATCAATCACTTCTGTTGGTTCCATTCGTTTAGTATAGTCAGGGTTTACCGACGCCATCTTGATTTTACTATCAGATCCAATGACAAATGTGCCTGGAACAGGTAATGTCCAAGTATCACTATTGTTAGATTCCTCTAGATTAATGCCAAATCCTTTATACACTTCAATCAAATAATCTGGTAAACGGAATAACAAATCATACTCATTAATTACTTTAGCCCCAGCATCACTTAAGACAGGGAAGGCTATCTCATGCTTTTCCTTCATAGATAAAGAATGATCGGGCGTTTGAGGGCTGATGGCTATTAATTGAGCACCTAATGCTTCAAATTCTGGTAAGGCTTGCTGATACGCACGTAGTTCTAAATTACAATATGGGCACCATTCCCCGCGATAAAAAATTAAGACAACAGGACCGCTTTTTAACTGCTCATTAAGGTTTACTTCTTTACCAGTAGCGTCTTTTAAAGCAAAATCAGGGGCTAATTCACCAGCTTGTAACCCTTTTGCTAAATCGGAGGTAGCTAACTCCGTCGTTGCCTTTACCATCTTATCTAAAATTTCTTGAGGAATTTGCTTTACTGCATTTTCGTTATATGCCTTTAGTTGTTCTGCTAATGTCGTCAAAACCATCACTCCTTATTATGATTAGTAATGTAATTTGAAGTACGAATATTTATCATACAAGATATCAAAAAGTACTTCTAATAATATGTTTAAAAAAGGGATTTCTATTCTTAAACAACATCAGTTTACAACTGATTTGTTCTTATTTCTGTCATCTAGCTTACACATTTGTTTTTTTATTAATAGGTCAATATGTATTTTTCTAACATTTAAATGAGAACGATAGAATGAAAGAGAAATATGACCCTCTTTCCTAATTAAATCCACTGCATCTTACACTCGTCTTCCCATTTGGAAGTGATATATTGACTGAATTAATACAAAGTCATATCAAATATATTTTAGCATGTGAAAACCCATATAAAAATAATTTACATGGCATTAAAGGTCGGATAATTGGTATTTATTTTTTTGAGTAAAGGGAGATAATGATACGTTAACCAGACTTCACGACAAATGATAAACAGGGAAATTATAGGAGGATATCTATTGTAAGATAAACTATCTTCCTCATTTGACAATCGGTCAATTTGATACCAAAAGTGAATTTAAAAAAGGGTTAAAGGAAACAAGTCATGTCGATTTTGTGTTTACAACTGAAGTGGAAGATATCGTTGTAGAGTTAATCGAAGAGAATGAAAACTCAATAATTGAATATTATTTTTAGGGTAAAGCATGATGGTTAAATGAGTTTGGGGCAAATGATCAATGACAAGTAAGACCATGACCACAGATGAAGCGAATTAAATGTAGATGCAAGCCATAAATACTACAATTTTTTAAAATGAAAAGTATGTTTCCCTTTATCTCTAGTCTTCCTCTCCACATTTTTCTTAAAATAGGGTGAGAAAGACTGACATTAAATCCTAACTATTCATTTTTTGTTTAATAGGTCCGTATTCAAATAAATATCCTTCATAAAGAAGATGTAGGTCTGGGTGGTCACGGAAGTCATCTGGTGTTACTAACGCTGGGATTTTATCCCATAATTGTATTCCAGAGCGTCTTAGGATTTCTGCAACAAATTGGGAACAAAAGTATGAAGTACTAATCTCAACGGGTTCTTTTAACGTAATACCTAATACACCTAATAAATTATATGACCATTTCCGGCGGTTTTTAATAAATACATTTAAGATTCGTTTCATTTTTTCAACTTGACGTTCCGATACAGTGAGTTCATATACAACACAGGTTGTATTTGGGTAATAGCTATATGTTCCTTTAAATATGTCTTCTTTTACAAATCCCCCATTTAGTGGATTGTCAGGCTGTTTACGCCCAAAGCTATAAAGCTCCAATAGTTCATAATCAAAGGCAATAGACGCATGATTATACGGCGCTTTCGTATATTTTTTAATAGATTTAGTGAAAAGAGTCCCGGTATCCGTAAGGAGAATGTAGACTTTTTTCTTCATATTTCATCCCTCATTAATGCAGAATTTTGTTGAAGAATAAAGAATATTCAATCATAATAATGCTAGAATCATTGTTTCGGAGGTACAAAATGACCCATACTTACATCACTATTTTAATAATGGCCTGTGCAATGGCTATCTTTCATTTATTATTTTACGCTGTAAAATCCTTGAAGGAAAGAGAAGATTTTTCCACCATTAATGCTCGAGTCAAAACGTGGTGGGGGATGTTAGGTGTTTTTGCCATTGCTACTTTGTTTAATCCTACAATTTCTTTAATATCGATCCTTTTTTTAAGCTTCTTTGCCTTAAAGGAGTTTTTCTCAATGATTACAACACGAAAAGTGGATCGTCAATTATTTTGGTGGGCATATCTTGCCATTCCCATCCAATTTTATTGGATAAGTATCGAGTGGTATGGGATGTTTATTGTATTTATTCCAGTATATGTTTTTTTATTTCTCCCTCTACCGAGAATTATTGGAAATGGGACCGTTGGCTTTTTACGCTCAGTCAGTTCAACACAATGGGGAATTATGCTAATGGTATTTGGCTTAAGCCACTTAGCATATTATCAAGTCGCTAACCCTATTTATGGAGCGAATTTAGTTCTCTTTTTAGTAGTACTTACCCAAGCAAATGATGTTGTTCAGTTTTTAGTTTCTATATTTTTAGGAAAGAAAAGAGTCATTCCTTCTGCCCACCCGAATATTACTTGGGAAGGCTTTCTGCTATCATTAATGACAACTACAGCCCTTTCTACCAGTTTATATTCCTATTTAACTCCGCTAGATTTGAAGTTTGGCATATTATCTGGCGTTATTATTAGTCTTAGTGGTTTTTTAGGTAATTTGACTATTTGGGTATTAAAGCGTGATTTATTAATTGGGAACGCTGAAAAGTTTCAAAAATTAAAAGAGAGCTATTTAACAAGAGTCGACAGTTTAACCTACTCTGCTCCCATTTTCTTTCATGTTATTCGCTATTACTTCGATTTTATGTAACAAACGGAAGAAAGGATGGGTGGTAAGGAATAAGGACAATTTATGTAAGAGTGAATGAATAATGGAGTAGGGAAAAATAAAATCATATGCCTCTCACTTAACGAATGGAAGGTTTCATAAAGTAAACAAGAGGGTGGGGTGGTGTAACGTTCGTTATTTTTTTACTTTCAATCGAACAAGATAACCACTCTGTCAATCGTACAATATTCTCCTCAAAACCTAAACTTCTCCGTCGAAAACGATTTTTCTGAGGAATCTTCTCATATAATGCATGAATACCTAAACATTTGCCTTGTTTTTAGAACCTTTGTCATTTAGCAGGAAAAACCCCTCTCTAAGCGAAAGTAAACGTAAAGAAGAAAATAAAAGGGAGGGTACCTGATGAAAAAAACAACGGTCACGATTTCAAAGGCTGCGAAATTATTAAATATGACATCACATACGCTAAAGTCTTGGGAAATAGCCTTCACTCCGATTTTATCTATACAGAGAGATCAAAATCACGCCCGCAAGTTCACGGCAGAAAATTTGCAAGTATTGAAAAGAATAAAAGAATTAAAAAATGAAGGAAATAGTGACGAAGAGATTATCCAATTAATTATCGGTGAAAAGGAAAGAATATATGAACGAGAACTACAACGAGAAGAAGTTGAAGCTTGTAATCGGACAGTAGATAAAAGGAAAGAAGAGGAATCGATTCAAAATGAGATGGCCCCTATGCTAGAACAGTTGGAGGGGAACATTGTCTCTCAAGTTCGAAAGGCAGTCAAGGAAGAGATGGAAACGATTACGACAAAGCAAACTCGAATCCACTCTTCAGAAATCTCATCATTATCTCACAAAGTAGATACATTACGTGAGGTATCAGAATTTGAAAGAGAGTTTTATCAAGAAGAACTGGAGAAGGAAAGAGATCTATTTAAAGAAAAGGTATCAGAGAGAGAAGAAAAATTTATTTCCTTTGTTCAAGAACGTCTTCGCAATCGTACGGAAGTAAAGGAGCAACAACCTAAGTATTTCTTTAATTTCCTGAAAAATCTATTAAACTTCGCCAAATAGATTGTGTGTACTGCTAATCGAATAGAGCGGTTTAACACATTAGTGCTTAAAATACTAATGTGTTTTTTCTGTATGAAAAGAACAATTCTCTTTAAAGATAGTATAAATAATATGAATACGGATATACTATTCAGATGTTTATTCCGTTGTCATGAATGTGGTACGATACGATAAGAAACAGAATACATAGAAAGCAGTGAACGTATTGAATAAGCAAAAGGTAATCGTACTTATCGGACCAACAGCTGTCGGAAAAACAGCATTAAGCATACAATTAGCGAAGAAATTTAATGGGGAAATTATTAGCGGAGACTCAATGCAAATCTATCGTGAAATGGATATTGGAACAGCAAAAATATCTCCTCAAGAAATGGAAGGGATACCACATCATCTAATTGATATTAAAGATCCTGATGAAGAGTTCTCTGTAGCAGAGTTCCAAAAACAGGTAAGGGCCAAGATAAAGGAGATAACGTCGCGTGGAAAGCTTCCGATGATCGTTGGAGGGACAGGATTGTATATTCAATCGGTACTTTATGATTATCACTTTACAGAATCAGAAGGTGATGCTGGCTTTCGCCGAGAAATGGAGCAAAGAATCGAGAAGGAAGGCATCCAAATTGTCTATGATGAATTAAGAAAGATTGATGCAAAAAGTGCAGAAAACATCCACCCTAATAATACAAGAAGAGTGATTCGTGCATTAGAAATATATCATACAACAGGCAAAACAATGGCACAGTATCAAGCAGACCAACAGAAAGAATTGCTTTATAATACCACCATAATTGGCTTAACGATGGATCGTGAGCAATTGTATAGCCGAATTAACCAACGTGTGGATATCATGATGGAGCAAGGGTTATTTGAGGAAGTAAAAAAATTATACGATCAAGGATTGAATAATGTACAATCCATTCAAGCAATTGGATACAAAGAGTTATATAGATATTTTGAAGGAAACTCCACCATAGAAGAAGCGGTTTTATCGCTTAAACAAAATTCACGTCGCTATGCAAAACGTCAACTAACTTGGTTTCGGAATAAAATGAATGTTCATTGGTTTGATGTAACCGATATGAGTGAATTGGAAAAAATTGAACAGATATCTCAATTTGTTGCAGGAAAGCTATCTTAGACAGCGAAATAGTAACATAGAGAGAAAAGAGGAGGAAGAACAGATGAAACAAGGAATTAATATTCAAGATCAATATTTAAATCAATTGAGAAAAGATAATACGCTAGTCACCGTTTTTTTATTAAATGGTTTCCAAATAAGAGGGACGGTCAAAGGGTTTGATAATTTTACTGTCCTGTTTGAGTCAGAAGGTAAACAACAGCTTGTATATAAACATGCTATTTCAACTTTTGCACCGCAACGAAATGTTCAAATTAATTTTGAAGAATAAATGGAATCTTCTTTACTGAACGAGGCTATTTTAAAAGGTTGCTTTTCAACTTTTTAAAACGGCCTCTTATTTTTTGCCCTTTAAAAACGTCAATTTAATGAAAGTGAAATACTAACCGCTTATTGTATTGGTTATCAATGGGGAAAGATATTGACATTATTTTAAATTCAATCGAATAAAATACAAGGAAGAGGAGTTTCTAAAGATAAAAGCTTGTTTAAATAGAGCTGTGTATATTTCTTGGGAAACCGCAAATTATGACAAACCTCATAAATGCTGAAGTTTTATGGGAAAATCATAAGGAGTTGTTATAGGAAAACTCAAGGGTCACCCTCCTAACTTTGGACATAAACTTTAGGAACGGTGAGGTGAATGGTGTGAATGAACCGATTCGGATGAAAAACAAAGGTCAAATTAATATTGTGTTAAATTCAAAGGAAAACGTAAAGATTCATGACAAAATTAAGCGTGATATTATTGTACAGGATACAACGTCTAGTGAACATTTAGCGTTAAAGGAGATTGAAACGGAACTGGGAAGCTTAGTCGGTATGGAAGAAATGAAAAAAATGGTGAAGGAAATCTATGCGTGGATTTACGTCAATAAAAAAAGGGAACTGGAAGGTTTAAAAGGTGGGAAACAAGCGCTCCATATGATGTTTAAGGGCAATCCTGGTACCGGAAAAACAACAGTAGCGCGATTGATTGGTAGGTTATTCCAAAAGATGGATATGTTATCTAAAGGACATCTTATCGAAGCAGAAAGAGCGGATTTAGTCGGTGAATATATTGGACATACAGCCCAAAAAACAAGAGACTTAGTAAAAAAATCAATGGGTGGCATTTTATTTATAGATGAAGCCTATTCCCTTGGCCGAGGTGGGGAGAAAGATTTTGGGAAGGAAGCGATTGATACATTAGTGAAACATATGGAAGATAAGCAACATGAATTTATTTTAATTCTTGCAGGCTATTCACGTGAAATGGACCATTTTTTAACACTAAATCCTGGGCTTCATTCTCGATTTCCGCTCGTTTTCGATTTTCCAGATTATAGTGTTGATCAACTACTCCAAATTGGGCAACAAATGCTTGAGGATAAAGAGTATTCTTTCACACCTGAAGCACAACGAAAAGTTAGGGAGCATCTTTATCATGTGAAATCAATGATAACGGCTCATAATTTTTCCAATGGACGATATGTACGAAACGTCATTGAAAAGTCTATTCGTTCACAGGCCATGAGGCTCTTAATGCAAAATCGTTACACAAGAAATGATTTATTAACGTTAACAAGTAGCGATTTAGTATTTCCAGAAGATGAAAAAAAAGAGCGAGCTGATTATTGAACTTTATGCGGCTAACTTAATATGGATTATCGAGGGAGTTCAAGACGTACGAGTATGAACTCCTTTTTTTGTGTTGTGTCATTTCCCAATCATAAAAAAAGAAAAAATGACCTTTAAGATAAAGTGATTAGAGGAACCCTGCATAAGAAGAATGAATATTTACGGGATAAAAATATCGAAAATTACCTATTGAAGAGAAGGATAGGAGAATATTGACAGAGAGTTCCAAGCTGCTAAAAGGAGGTATACTTGCCCTAATAAATAAGCCGTGAAGCGAATGAACAATTAGGTTCGTTTGAATGGTTCTTTAGAGGCATCGATAGGCTAGACCAGAAAAGGTTAGTATAGTAACATATCAATAAACGTGGAGAGGGGCAGCTAGATGAATCCTTTATTATTAGATATCCCATTGCAGATAGAGACAGAAAGACTCATTCTTCGAGCACCACATCAAAGTGGAGACGGAATGATTGTGAATAAGGCAATAAAAAATTCTATTAATGAGCTAAAAGAGTGGTTGCCATTTGCACAAAGAGTTCCTGCTGTTGAAGAAACCGAAATGAATTTGCGAGAGGCTCATATGAAATTTTTAAAAAGGGACAGCTTTCGTTTTCTAATTTTTCATAAAAATACGAATGATTTTATTGGAACAGCTAGCCTTCAGGGGATAGATTGGGATATTCCTAAATGTGAGATTGGCTACTGGATGAATACAACTTATACGGGAAAAGGATATATGACAGAGGCTGTCAAGGAATTGATAAACTTAGGATTGAACCATATCAAATTTAAAAGAATGGAAATAAGGTGTGAATCAACCAACGTTAAAAGTCGTTCCATCCCTGAAAAACTTCAATTTACCCTTGAAGGGACATTAAGAAATGATGATTTATCAGCTGACGGTTGCAACCTAACTGACACATGTATATATTCCATTGTTTCATAAAATCTTACGAAAAAAAGCTTGAAGACATTCTTCAAGCTTTTTTCTCCACTCCATTAGATTACTTTTTCCATAACTAGATTTGTAATGTCATAGCCGAGCTTCTCATATAAATCTCTTGCAACTTTATTATGCCCAAACACATGAAGGCCTATTTTTTTTAACCCCAATTCTTCTTTAGCGATTCTTTCTATAGAATACATGGCTGCTTTTCCGTAGCCATTTCCTTGGCGGTTCTCATCAATCCGAATATCGTAAATATAGCCTAAGTCAGTTGTTTTTTGAGCAAACCATAAAATCCCAACTTCTTGATCTGTGTCGAAAATCGTATAAAAGTATTGATTTGCTGTTTCTTTGCCATCGGGTAAAAGGCTGTGGTATTTTTCTTTGGCCTTTTGTAAAGCGTCACCCTCGCTCCAATTTCCAGAAGCAATACTTTGATTTGCGAAATCGGAAACAGATGTTTCAATATATTTTTCAAATTCTAGGTTGGTCATAGGAATTAAGTTAACCATTTTTTCCTCCTTTAATAAGTATGTTAAGATCATTCACTTGGTCTTGAAATAGCCTCTATGAATGAAGTGAAACACTCCACACACTTGTTTATTGTTTGTTCCAATCGAATAGTACAATAAAGGTTACTTACGATTGTTTGCAGGGAATATGGACGATAAATTAAGTACATTTGCGGAAAGTCATATGTTGAAAAAGGAGTGAAGAACAAAAAGTGGAGTCAAAATCTGAGGTCAATGGAACTTCATAAAGGTGGTAATGAATCTTCTTATATTTTACCATGTCCACCTAAGCTTTACTAATTATCTTTCTGGTCCCCAATCTTTTAAGGGAAAATCTTTTTTCTTTTCCTATACGTCTTTAAAAAATGACGAATGTGGAGAGGAGATGAATATTTGCTAGGTTCATAATTCAATGGATGATTACTACAACCTTATAGAAAAAAAGAGACTTGACAAGACATCATTCTTCAAATTAACGGGATACAATTTCAGTGGTAGGAGAAGATAATGATACTCTTTTAGTGGAGAGTCTATAGTGACCTTTGAACAGAAGGAAGGTGGTAGTGATGAGAGGTGAACAGAAAGATAAACGCATTTTGCTGCTTCTCACTTTGCTAGGTCTTTTTTTATTTCCGTTCACAATGAAAAAACGATCAAAGGACTGGTTATTAGTTTTCTTTATTCATGGGTATTTTTCGATGGTCATTGCCTCGATCGTAACAGGAGCCAAGCTTATCTCTTTTCCTGTACGATTGTTTCCACGTTCATTTAAAAGTAGCGTACTTTTTGATGCTTTGTTATTTCCTATAACCGCCGTTCTCTATAATCAGTGGACGATTCATTCTAATTTTATGGTTACTTTATGTAAGGGGTTGTTTATTAGTATAGCACTGATGTTGCTTGAGACGTGGTTTGTGACGAATACACGACTCATACTATATAAAAAATGGTCATGGAAAATCACGTTTGTTTCAGTCACATTAAGTTTATATGTAACGAGGGCAATGATTGGAATGATCCGTCTATTGAATGAAAGAGAACAAAAGGAGCAAACATAAAAAACACCTAAATAAAGGAGAACCCTTACTCAGGTGTGGTAGAAAAAACTCAATCGCCACCAAATAAATCAAACGCACCATTTAAAATACTACCTTCTCCTTTTGACCCACCTTTACTTGGAGCTGCAGAGAAGACTCGACTTGCCAGTCGGCTAAATGGCAAGGATTGTACCCAAACCGTTCCAGGTCCTTTAAGCGTCGCGAAAAATAACCCTTCCCCACCGAATAGAGCGGTTTTAACGCCCTTAACAAATTCAATATTATAGTCAATTTCTTTTGTCATGGCTACAAGGCAGCCAGTATCTACTCTTAGTTTCTGGCCTGGTTGCAATTCTTTCTTATGGAGAGTTCCTCCAGCGTGAACGAAGGCCATACCATCACCCTCGAGCTTCTGCATAATAAATCCTTCCCCACCAAAAAAGCCTGTTCCTAATTTTCGTTGAAAGTCCACACCAACAGAAACGCCTTTTGCAGCACAGAGGAAGGCATCCTTTTGACAGACGATTCTCCCACCTAATTCATCTAAATCAAGTGGAACGATACTTCCTGGATAGGGGGAGGCAAATGATACCGTTTTCTTATCATGTCCATTGTTCATGAAAGCGGTCATGAATAAACTTTCCCCTGTAATAAGACGTTTTCCAGCTCCTACTAGTTTCCCCATTAAGCCACTGACTCCATTGGAGGATCCATCGCCAAATATCGTTTCCATACTGATTTCTTCTTCCATCATCATTAAACTACCTGCTTCAGCAATGACTGTTTCTTGCGGGTCCAGTTCAATTTCAACAAACTGCATATCATTTCCATGAATATAATAATCGATTTCATGATTCTTCACAAAATATCCCTCCTATACTTTTATTTTATCATGTATCGTTGTTAGCTCTAAATTTGTTCATAAAGAATTCGAAGAGTATGGCTAACATTCAACTATATGGTCATTTGATTCCATTTAGTACAGGCAATAAAAAAGAGAAGAACATAAATTCTTCTCTCTCATTGAAATGCTCGTATGTTACGATAAGGTAGTTTCCATTTATAGGAATAGCTTAACACGCGTAACCCTGTAGTCATTACAAATAACCCATATAGTTCAATCGGAGTGTTAATAAATCCTAATCCAATAACAATTCCACAAAGAATCGCCCAAACGGCATAGATTTCAGAACGTAATACTAGTGGTTTGCGACCGGCGAGTAAATCCCGAATTATTCCTCCACCGCTACCAGTTAGAACGGCAGCAACGACTACAGCACTAAGAGGGTGATTCATATCTGTTGCGTAAATGGCACCTTGAATGGCGAAGGCAGATAGTCCAATGGCATCAAAGAAATTTCCCCATCTTTTCCAATGCTTAAGTAAGTTATTAGGAAATATGAACACTGCGGTAATGGATAATAAAGCAATTTGAAAGAGCATCCCTTGCTCCCAAAGAGCAGATACAGGTATACCAATCAGTAAATTACGAATGGCGCCTCCACCAAACGCAGTGACAATCCCAAGAATATATACACCAAAAATATCGAATTTTTCTTCCATTGCAATGATGGCTCCTGAAACGGCAAAAGCAACCGTTCCAATGATACTGAGCACTTCCCAAGTCATGTTGCTATCCCCTTTTTTACGGGTTATCCCTAAAATGATTCATAAAAATTTTAACACGGAAAATGTAGATTGCAACTAGTTTTACTTGAAATCGTGCTTGTTTTTTTCAATAGAGTTTAATGCCAATATTTGATATGATGAAATATAGACTTATTTTTAGAAATGAGGATGTTTGCTTGAATAAAATAACTCTTGAAAAAGTAATTATTGTAGGCTGTCAGTTAGACGAGGAAGACGAGCGTTTTCATTATTCAATGGATGAATTAACCTCTTTAACTGAGACAGCAGAAGGAAATGTCGTTGCGACGCTAACTCAGAAACGTGATCGTGTTCACCCTTCTACATATATTGGGAAAGGGAAGGTTGAGGAACTGGTCTTACTTGTAGAGCAGTTCGAGCCGGATTTAATTATTTTTAATGACGAATTATCCCCTAGCCAAATTCGTAATTTATCAGAAGATATCAATGTAAAGATTATTGATCGAACGCAACTCATATTAGATATCTTTGCAAAACGGGCTCGTTCAAAAGAAGGGAAGCTACAGGTAGAACTTGCACAACTGCAATATTTACTGCCTCGTTTAGGTGGGCAAGGATTAGCATTGTCTAGGTTAGGTGGTGGAATAGGAACGAGAGGTCCTGGGGAAACAAAGTTGGAATCCGACCGTCGTCACATTCGACGTCGATTAGATGATATTAAATCTCAACTTCGCACAATTGTACAACATCGCGAAAGGTACCGTGAGCGACGAAAGAAAAACCGGGTGTTTCAAATTGCGCTTGTTGGCTATACAAATGCTGGGAAATCAACCATATTCAATCGTTTGTCTAGTGCTAATTCATATGAAGAAGACCAGCTGTTTGCAACACTTGACCCGATGACTCGTCGAGTAGGTTTGCCAAGTGGTTATCAAGCTTTATTAACCGACACGGTTGGCTTTATTCAAGATCTACCGACGACATTAGTGGCTGCGTTTCGTTCAACATTAGAAGAAGTTAAAGAAGCAGACTTGCTCCTTCATGTTGTCGATGGATCAAATGCGGAGTTTCGTCATCATGAGGATACGGTTCATGAATTACTAGAAGAACTTGATATGAGTTCGATCCCACAAATCACGGTGTACAATAAGAAGGATTTATTTCAACATGACTTCATCCCAGCTAGCTCGTTTCAACAGGTTGTTGTAAGTGCTAAAGAGCAAAAAGATCAACAGTATTTAAAGGAAATCATTGAAAAAAAGATGATCTCCATGATGGATGCGTATCATATAACGGTTCCTGCAAGTGAAGGAAAGGTAATTGCTCAGCTAAAAGGAGAGTCGATTTTAACCTCTTTAGAATTTAATGAGGAAACGTCTCATTATATTGCGCAGGGATATGTAATGAAGGATCATCCTGTTTCAGGAGAAATTGCGAAATACCAATAAAGGAGAGGCATCATGTTTGATCAACTAAGTCATGGGGAGACCCTAAAGCCGATAGTCGCTAAAGTAGAAGAAAAGATTCGCTCTCTACATCAAGAAGTAGACCTTCGTGCGGAGTATAATCAATTTCGTGTTCTAGGAAGTTTTCAAAAGAATAAAGTAAGCGATTCTCATTTTCATCCTTCAACAGGTTATGGATATGATGATGCAGGAAGAGATACTTTAGAAAATATTTACGCTGAAGTATTTGGTGGACAAGCAGGCATTGTCCGTCCTCAAATCATTTCAGGGACTCACGCAATTTCAATTGCATTATTTGGTATTCTCAGGCCGAATGACGAGCTTCTCTATATTACGGGAAAGCCATACGATACACTTGATGAAATCGTTGGAAGCAGGGGAAGTGGAAATGGCTCTCTAAAAGAATTTCATATAGACTATAATGATGTTCCACTTACCAGTGAAGGGAAAGTGGATTTTGAAGCTGTGAAGAGAGCAATCACCTCTAAGACGAAAATGATTGGCATTCAGCGATCAAAAGGGTATGCAAACCGTCCGTCCTTTTCGATAGCTGAGATTAAAGAAATGATCGCCTTTGTAAAAGAAGTAAAATCAGATGTCATTGTTTTTGTTGACAATTGCTATGGAGAATTTGTAGAAGACGTAGAGCCTTGTCATGTTGGAGCAGACCTTATAGCCGGTTCGCTAATAAAAAACCCTGGTGGGGGACTAGCTAAAACAGGAGGGTATATCGTTGGAAAGAAAGAATATGTAGAAGCTTGTTCCTATCGGATGACTTCCCCGGGTATTGGTGCTGAAGCTGGGGCATCCTTATATAGCCTTCAAGAAATGTATCAAGGTTTCTTCCAAGCACCTCATGTTGTTGCACAAGCTTTAAAGGGAGCCATTTTTACAGCAGCTATTCTCGACGAACTGGGGATGAAGAGCAATCCGAGCTGGGATTCAAATCGAACAGATCTGATTCAATCCATTGAATTTAACGATAAAGATCGTATGATCGCTTTTTGCCAAGCGATTCAATTTGCTTCACCTATTAATTCTCACTTTACACCATACCCAAGCTACATGCCTGGATATGAAGATGATGTCATCATGGCTGCGGGGACATTTATTCAAGGGGCAAGCATTGAATTATCTGCTGATGGACCCATACGTCCACCGTATGTAGCTTATGTTCAAGGTGGGTTAACGTATTCTCACGTAAAAATCGCTATTTGCATTGCGTTGAATGAATTAGTTAAAAGAGGAATGATTACCCAATAAATAGGATAAATTATAGAAGAAAAGTGGATAGTTTTGTCGCTATCTACTTTTTTTATGGGATTATGTAAGAAAAGCTAACATGGTGTTGACATTATTTTTAACATTGCATATAATAGACTTATAAAGGAGGAACGGTGATGAGCAAAAGTAATATTCGACGATCAATGCCTGTGTTTCCAATTAGCATTGTGATGCAATTAACGGAACTTTCCGCTCGCCAAATTCGCTACTATGAAGAGCATAAGCTCATTTCTCCTGCTCGAACTGAAGGGAAACGTCGTTTATTTTCATTAAATGACATTGATAAGCTGCTAGAAATAAAGGATTTATTAGAACAAGGGATGAATATGGCAGGAATTAAAAAAATCTTCTCTATTCAAGATGAATCACCTGTTTCAGAACAGGACAAAAAAGATGCTGAAAATGCAAGACGTGACCTATCAGACGAAGAGCTTCGCAAATTACTTCGTAATGAATTTTTGCGCGCTGGACGTTACCAACGTTCTTCGATTCAGTCTGGGGATATGTCTCGCTTTCACTAAATAAATAATGGAAAGAATTCAAGGAGGAATTTTTAGAAATGGCAAAGTATACTCGTGAAGATATCGTTCGTTTAGCGGAGGAAGAAAATGTAAAATTTATCCGCCTTCAATTTACAGATATTTTAGGAACGATTAAAAATGTAGAGATTCCAATTTCTCAGCTTGACAAAGCGTTAGACAATAAAATGATGTTTGACGGTTCTTCTATCGAAGGATTTGTTCGCATTGAGGAATCTGACATGTACCTTTATCCAGATCTAGATACTTGGGTTGTGTTCCCATGGACAGCTGAAAAAGGGAAAGTTGCCCGTTTAATCTGTGATATCTATAATCCAGATGGTACACCATTCCAAGGAGATCCTCGTAACAATCTACGTCGAATCTTAAAGGAAATGGAAGACCTTGGTTTTACAGACTTTAATCTTGGACCTGAACCTGAATTCTTCCTATTTAAATTAGATGAAAAAGGTGAACCTACACTAGAACTAAACGATAAAGGTGGATACTTTGACTTAGCTCCAACGGATCTAGGTGAAAACTGTCGTCGTGATATCGTATTAGAGCTAGAAGAAATGGGCTTTGAAATTGAAGCATCTCACCATGAGGTAGCTCCTGGTCAACATGAAATTGATTTTAAATATGCTGGTGCACTAAAATCATGTGATGATATCCAAACGTTTAAGCTTGTTGTTAAAACAATTGCTCGTAAACATGGTTTACATGCGACGTTCATGCCGAAACCATTGTTCGGTGTTAACGGTTCTGGAATGCACTCAAATCTTTCCTTATTCAAAAATGGTGAAAACTCTTTCTATGATCCAAACGGGGAATTAGAATTAAGTGATACAGCTCGCCAATTTATTGCAGGTATCATTAAGCATGCTCCAAACTTTACAGCTGTGACAAACCCAACCATTAACTCATACAAGCGTTTAGTACCAGGATACGAAGCGCCATGTTATGTAGCTTGGTCTGCTCGTAACCGTAGCCCGTTAATTCGTATTCCAGCATCTCGCGGCATGAGTACTCGTGTAGAGGTTCGTAGTGTAGACCCTGCAGCAAATCCATATCTTGCAATGGCAGTAATGTTACGTGCAGGTCTTGATGGAATTAAAAATCAATTAACTCCTCCAAGCCCAGTTGATCGTAATATTTACGTAATGAACAAACAAGAGCGTGAAAAAGAAGGTATTGCAGACCTTCCTGCAACGCTAAACACTGCCTTAGAAAAATTACAAGCGGATGAAGTAATGTGTGGTGCTCTTGGAGAACATATTTTAGAACACTTCTTAGAAGCGAAACAGATCGAATGGGATATGTTCCGTACTCAAGTTCACGCTTGGGAACGCGATCAATATATGCAAATGTATTAAGAAATATGAAAAAAGGTGGTCAACTAGCAGTGTCAGTCTCTATTTTAGAGACTGGACACTCGTTGACCACCTTTTATTTTATGAACCTAACAAGTTGTTAAATCTGAACAGACTTCGGTACTGTCATTAAAAAACATTTATGCAGGTAACTCTCATAAACTACCTTTAAATCGGATATCTGCTCTATAGTGGGTGCAAATTAGACGATTGAGGAAGAACGGCATTGAAGGGCATCAGCTATAGGTTATAAACTGATAATCCCAACGATGACAAACATCATTCCGATACCACTTTTTACGATATTTCGCGATTTATTGGATAGTTTATGAAAAAAAGAAAACAAAAACTCTAACTCTAAATATCCAGATGCCCCAATAACAGCCTTCTCTTTTGTGTAAGCATTTTTTATAGAGGATAATTTGACCAACAACCCCCAAACAATAAATATTCCTCCAATAATGAAATTCATCCAATCACCTCACCTTTAAGAATTTTAAATATACTGCATATTACATAGATCTAAATCTCAATTAAAACGTTCTATTCTGAATGGGGAATTATCATAAGTAAAGGCAAAAATATAGATTCGTTTTTCCTGCAAATAATATAGCAGAAAACTCATTGTTCATCTTCATCACTTAACACTCGACCCCTTCATAAGGTATAGGAGGAGGTGGTGAAATGGACAAAAATAAATCCTGTTGTTTATGTGGGAGTATTATTTTTGCTGCTATAGCAATTGGGTTTGGAATTAGTTCTGGATTTCTAATATTTGCAATCTCACGAAATCCGAGCATAATAAACACCCTTATCCTAACGTTTATTTTTGCTTATGTTTTACCAAGTATCATTCTTTCGATCATTGCTATATTAACTACAGTGTTTTGGAAAAAAAATCATAAATAAAAAAATAAACTTAATCTCATGAATTTGAGATTTTTTTGTAAGGATTAAATACAATTGTGGATTCTGAATCCGTTTATGGCGATGATGGGCTGATTTATAATTAAACACTTATAAATTTTAACAGAAATACACGAAATTATGTTGACATTCCTTATAACCTTAACAGTTTCTAGCAGCGACCTGATGTTCTTTACCATTAAGGATAACGATTCAAGGACTGTTTTCCTTTACAGGTATAATAGTAATTTGGTGTATGCAGAGGAATAGGTCACTGAAATTGGAATTGTATAAATAAATGGAAAATTAAAGAGCTATAAAACTAGATTATGTATGGTTTATGAAGGATAAGGAACTTCCTTCCATTTGGAAACCGTTAGTCATGATTCATTTCACCTTCACATAGAATTATAGCGGAGGTGAGAAAATGGATGAATTGATTTTCTTAACAGGATTCTTAATTATATTGATCGCTGCCATTTTTGCTATAATAACCCTTGTATTATCATTCAAAAAGGATGACCCCATTTGTTGTTTAGGTGCAGGATTGGCACTGGGAGTTATTTCTGCTGGAATTGGTCTCTTCGTTTGGGGAGCTATCGAAGAAGGTGGGGATATTGAGGATCTGATTAGCCTTATTAGCATCATTATTTTGATTCTAATCGCCCTCTTTTTAAGCATTTTCACGCTATTATCTGTTTTGAAGAAAAAGGAATTTTGTTGTTTAGGTGGAGGAATTGCTTTTGCAGGAGTCGGACTTGGAGCGGGGATAATATTATCAAAAATTGAAGATTTATTTGGGGATTTTGAGGAAATTAGCCTTCTTTTATTGGCTATCCTTTTTCTCGTGATCTTAATCGCTGCGTTTTTGATTATTGTTATATCATTAAAGAAACGTCAAAGCTTGTGTTGTTTTGCAGGGACATTAGCATTGGCAGGAGTAGGGTTAGGGATTGGTGTTCTTCTCTCATTTGAAGAAGAGGAGTTAATCGCTGGTTTCGGAAGTTTGACAAATAGTGTTATCTTGTTAGGGATAGCAGCGATCATTATATCTTTTTGGAAAAAAAATAAACAGTAATCGTTTTGATCAAAAGGCATCCTTTCGAGGGTGCTTTTTGATTTGAAAGTGGTTTTGCAATGCTATTGGTAATTTTTAAAATTCATTTCATTCTACACGAATATGTAAAGACATAATTAAACAAATCCACAAACGAAAATCTCCTATGTTAAACAAATCTCAGAATGTCTATGTTAACAATGTGAACTTTATAGGCCAAATGGCTAAAGTAATGTAGTTATGGAATGTCGACAATTAGAAGGTCATTACTGATTAAATGAAAGGTAATTTCTTTTATATATGAATAGTAGATGAGCTTGAATAAAACCTAATAGTCTTCTATACCTATTTTTCTAAACGGAGAGTACATATCTATACATCCAACTTATTCAGTTTGTGGAAGTTTGGGAAAAAGGCGAATTGGTGCTATTTCACTTTAGAGTTCTCTTTATTTTATAAACGGAATTTAACACCGCATCAGAGCTAAATGTGTATTCAATAACATAAATATGCTAAATGGATATTTTTTATAAACTTCATGAAATAATGGGTTGTAAGAAAATACATAAAGAGACAAGGATTCTATAGAGAAAAACTTCAACGAACATACTTGATAAATGGAATGGCTGTATAGCAAGTCATAGTCGATCTTTTTTGTGGAGTGAATGTTTATGTTATTTATCTAAATAACACCAAAATAGCTTTTCCGTAAAATTGATAAAATGATCCCTTTAACCCAACCTTAACACCGTTTTGACATATACGAAGAAATCGATTAGTCAGCTTGGTTACAAGAATATATGAAATAGGCTGTTGAAAATCACTTTGGTTAACAATCTTTTGAACAAGAATCTTTTGCAATCTTAACTAATTTAAATGCAATAATGAAAGCCAATATAGCAAAAACGAGAAAAACTAAAATACCAAGGATTAACGCAATCAGTACTTGCACTACAGCACTTGGATTCCGCCCAATAGCTTCCGCAGCAGATCCTAGCCCAATACCAAACCCTAAACCAAGACCAACATAAGATAAAATGGCAAGCGCAGCTGCAATACAACATAAACCACAAGAGGATTTGTTAACAGAACCCATACGAGCCCTCCTTCCATTCTATTTCTATAGCATATGATTGTTGTCCTAATTGTGTACCAAGATAAAGTGATAATGGAAAGAAGGGATCTATTAGCGACATATACCTTTGCAACTAGGTTGTACACACCTAGAGTAATTCTTTATTTACATCATTAAGGCTATATTTTTTCATGTGTAGTTAAGAGAAGAAAAGGAGAATGGCAAGGGGAGATTTTTCCATCCTTTTTTGGTAAAATTAGTAGCGGAATATGAATGAACAATTGGGGGAACGTGAAAGTGGAGACTGAAAAATTAACAATTTTCAACGAGAACTATGAGCGGTGCGGAATTGCAACGCGTGAAGAGGTACATAAAAAGGGATATTGGCATGAAACGTTTCACTGCTGGGTGATGAAAAGGGAAGACGAGGTTGATTACCTATATTTTCAACTACGTAGTCGTTCCAAAAAAGATTATCCTTATTTATTCGACATTACCGCAGCAGGGCATATTTTAGCACATGAGACCATTAAAGATGGTGTCCGCGAGATAGAAGAAGAGATTGGGTTAGCGGTTTCATTTTCAGAATTAATTGAAGTAGGACAAATCCGCTATAGTGTTCACCATGATGAGTTAATCGACAATGAATTGGCCAACGTATTTTTGTATCTATTAAAAGGTAACGTCGAATGGAAATTACAAAAAGAGGAAGTGGCAGGGATTGGACGGGTTCCAATACAAGTATTTAGCGAATTAATTGAGGGGAAAAGAACAGAAGTGAAAATAGAAGGGTTTGAAATAAATGAATGTGGGGAGCAACAAAATTTTAATAAAGTAGTGCAAATGCATCACTTCGTTCCACACGAACGCTCCTTTTATAAGACGGTTCTTGAACGTATGAATCGCTTAAATCAGGTAGGGAGAGAGGGGGGAGTACTGGAAAGCTTCTAATAGCGAAATGAAAAAAGTCCCACTACCTTTTAATAGGGACTCCCTTCAAAATCTACTCCGATCGTGGACAATAAGATGAATTTTATTACTTAATTTGGTGATGGTAAAAAATAAATATATTAAAATACCCCATTAGCAAATATTAGCTAATGGGGTTAAAGTCTTTACTCTTTTCAACGTATATTTATCATTTTTTCAATTTAGCAAACAATTATTTTCCGATGAACATTTGAGTCCATATGTTACTTCCTCCAACGTGACCCACACCAATATGTGTCAAGTTTGGGTTCAATATGTTTGCACGGTGACCACTAGAATTCATCCATGCATTTACTACAGCTTCAGGACTACTTTGCCCCTTTGCGATGTTTTCAGCTGCAGCATAGTAAGTAATGCCAAAGCTCTTCATCATTTCAAATGGAGAACCGTATTTAGGACTATTATGATCGAAATAACCATTTTGTTGCATATCATTTGATTTTTCTTTGGCAACACTGCTTAATTTCGTATCTAACGTTAATGGAGCCAATCCTTGTTTAGCACGCTCTGCATTTGTTAAGTCTACGACCTGCCTTTCAAACGCACTAACTGTACTAGTCGTTTGTGGAGGATCAGTTTCAGCTTTCTTTTGTGTAGTTTGAGCAGGCTCTGCTTCAGCTGGCTCCTGAGCAGTTTGAGCAGGCTCTGCTTCAGCTGGCTCCTGAGCAGTTTGAGCAGGCTCTTCTTCAGCTGGCTTCTGAGCAACTTGAGTAGGCTCTACTTCAGCCGGTTTCTGAGCAACTTGAGTAGGCTCTGCTTTAGCTGGTTTCTGAGCAACTTGAGTAGGCTCTGTTTCAGCCGGTTTCTGAGCAGTTTGGGTAGGCTCTTCTTCAGCTAGTTTCTGAGCAGTTTGAGTAGGCTCTGCTTCAACCGGTTTCTCTGTAGTTTGAGTTGGTGTTTTGCCCATTACGAAAATTTTATTGGAAAATGGAAAGGGTACTGGTGATTCTTCAACATTTAGTGACAAGTCATTAAAATGAATGGTTATACCAAATTTTTCATCAAGGTCTTTTATGAATTGGTGGAAAAGAACTTTAGCACTTACATGTTCATTAAGTGTGATCATCAATGTGTCACTTTTACTAATCGTTTTATTGTGAGTACTAGATTCTCCATTTGCCTTCATTCCCCACGGTGCCAATGTTAATAAAAAAGCGGTAGTAATCGTAATCATGAATTTTTTGTTCATTTTCATAGTAAATCTACAACCTCCTTATTTTTATTCTTGCTTCTCGTAATCTATTTGATTCTTCTAGCTATTAAAACTCTTGTTGATAACTATTAATATATGCAGCGAAATTAATGTAACATTTTACTGACGAGATGTAATGTGCAATAAGAGCTATTCTTTACAAATAAAGAAAGTGACGTTAACAGGGTACCATATGCAAAAAGTATTAGGAATAGATAAAAATTGGTATTTACTATACGTGATGGAACCCTTTAATAGTACAGCATTTTAGAGAAAAGTTTAAAAAACTAATCTATTTACTTATTATTGACAAATTTATTAAAGAGTTATAATATATTTATATACTTTATTACTTAAAAGCGTTTATGCGTCTAAGATAAAAAGCTAAATATAAAAGAAGTCCGATAACAAGCAGTAACGAGAGTTTTAGCAGAAAATAGAGACTGAACGGCTGGTGAAAGTTCAGGCGAAACTTTAGTGAATTACGGTTATCATGTTAGGACTTGACTGAATGAGTGAACAAATCAACTTGGTTTGTTAAGTAGGGTGGTAACGCGGAGAGCTTCTTCGTCCCTTGTATTAGGGGACAAAGAGGCTTTTTTACGTATATTTAAGAAGCAGGATTCTTCTAGGCGCAAGTTTCGTTATGGAAGAGTGGAGAAAATCCAGATTGCTTTCTTCCCTAATACCAACCTGTTTGCTAAATATTAATAAAATACTGGAGGTAATTAATAATGGAAACAACCAAAAAAAGAATCCCAAACCATTTACAAAAATATGTGATAGATCAACAATATGATCGTTATACGAGTATTGATCAGGCAGTGTGGCGATATGTTATGAGACAAAATAAGCATTTCTTAAACAACACAGCACATCCAGCTTACAGTGATGGTTTGGCCGCATCTGGTATTTCCATCGAGAAAATACCTAATGTTGAAGAAATGAACGAATCTTTATCGCCATTCGAGTGGGGAGCGGTCAATATTGATGGATTTATCCCTGGTGTTATTTTCTTTGATTTTCAGGCACACGGTCTGTTACCCATTGCATCTGATATTCGAAAGCTAGAAAACATTCAATACACTCCAGCTCCAGATATTATTCACGAAGCTGCAGGCCATGCTCCTATTCTTTGTGATGATAAGTTTTCTGAATACGTTAAACTATTTGGCCATATAGGCTCAAAAGCAATTGCAACGAAGGAAGAACACGATGTTTTTGAAGCGACTCGTCATTATTCCAACCTTTTAGAAAGTGGTACAGCAACTGAGGCGGAGATTAATCTAGCGAAAAAGGATATGGAAGAAAAACAGAAGAAAGTAACCATATTATCAGAGGCAGAACAAATTTCTCGTCTATACTGGTGGACAGTAGAATATGGACTCATTGGAACGGTAAATGATCCCAAAATTTATGGAGCGGGACTTCTTTCTTCTGTAGCTGAAGGGAAAAATAGTATCACGGATGCCGTTGAGAAAATTCCTTTTGATTTACAACAAGTCATTCAAACTGGCTTTGATATTACGAAACCTCAACCACAGCTGTTCGTCTGTGAGCGATTCGAGCAACTTATTGAAGCCGTAGAACAATTTTCAGAAACGATGGCGTGGAAGCGTGGGGGAACGGAGAGCCTTGAAAAAGCGATTAACTCTGCTCATACCGCTACGATAGAATACAGTTCTGGCCTTCAAGTGACAGGCACACTATCTAAAATTATTAAAGATACTAACGGTGAAGCGATTTATATGAATACTGTTGGAGAAACAACTTTAAATAGTGGAAATAAAGAAATCAATGGTCATGGTAAAGAAACGCATGCTGATGGTTTTGGTTCACCAATCGGATTATTAAAAGATACTGAAAAGCCTTTAGAAGAGTGGACAAATCAAGAATTAGTAGAAGCGGGTATCGTGATAGGGGTTCCTTCAGAGCTATCGTTTGAAAGTGGAGTTGTCGTTACTGGAGTTCCGACAGAAGTGATTCGCAATGCAGGCAAAATCCAAGTCATTTCCTTTAAGGATTGTGCCGTCACTTTTAATGGAGAAACGTTATTTGATCCAAGTTGGGGTTCTTATGATATGGCAGTGGGTGAAAAGATTGTATCTGTATTTGCAGGTGCAGCCGATTCTGAAGCATTTTACGACCATATCGAACAAGCTGTTAACGTGGAAATCGAACAACAAAACCCAACTCGTTTAGAAGAATTATATGGAAACGTTCGTGTGCTAAGAGAGTCAACAAATAATCTAGTTGACCTTGAAAGTTCACTCCCTATGATTATAGACGAGCTGACAACTGAGGCACCGATTGACTGGCTATTAAGAATTGAAATTTTGGAGCTATTGCTTAAAAATGATATTTTACCAGATAAGCAAGGAGAACTATTAAGCCAATTAGAGCAATTAAAAAGTATAAATCATGAAACGAATGAATTGATTGATAGAGGATTGAAAATCATAAATGAGTAGTGTAACCAAGTAGTCATTAGCTTAATGGGCTCTGTTTTGGAGTACAATATAAAACTGTCGTAGTTATAACGACTTTACTAGCCTGATTTTCAAAATAAATGAACGGATGAAGCTCGGAGGACAAAAAATCCCCGGGCTTTTATCTATTAAGTGGAAGAGGTATTGCTTTAACAGCACAGCTTGAAACATCTGTTCATATGATAGGAAGGGTGTTTGAGATAGTTAATAGTGTTATAACATGAGGAACGATGCAATCTAAATAGGTGTCATTCAGACATTCTTAATTACTGCCATTCTCTTAAATGTATTGAAAAAAGAATAGAAGGGGGAAAGTTGAAGTAAAAGCTTAATAATATCTACCATAATAAGAAAATGACAACACACGGTGATACTTGTCGTGTGTTGTCATTTGTAACTTTACATGTAATATGAATCTATTTGGCTACAAATGTTTAGTGAAAAATTCGTTTATTGCCCGATAAACTTTTAACTCATTTTCTTTTTTAGTTAACCCGTGGCCTTCATCCTCTAGCACCATATATTCAATATCTCGACCTTTTTCAGTTAATACAGCGACAATTTGATCAGATTCTTCTTTAACCACTCGCGGATCATTTGCTCCTTGAATGACGAGCATAGGCTTAGACATATTTTCTAAATAAGTAATCGGCGAGTACTCAATAAGCTTATCTTTATCTTTATTTGGATCCCCAACAATCTGTGTCACCATTGGTTTCCAATGGTCTGGCACTGTTTCAATGAATGAAAGAAGATCACTTGGTCCACAAATATCGACAATTGCTTTAAAATATTCTGGATGCCTACCGTGAAGTAATAAGGCCATATAACCACCGAAACTTCCACCCATAACAAAAACTTTTTCACGATCAGCGAGTCCATTTCTAAATAGAAATTCTAGACCTTCAATATTATCAAGCCTTGGGCCTTGTCCCCAATCTCCTTCAACCATTTTTGTGAATGCCGAGCCGTATCCGGTAGAGCCACGGAAGTTAGGGGTGAAAATACTATAACCTTCACTTAAGAGATACTGAAACACGCCAATAAAGGTTTTTCGTTCAGCATACTGAGGTCCTCCATGTGGCCATAAAATGACGTGACCGTTACTAGTTGACGAGTTTGCTTTATAGTATAGCGCTTCAATTTCCAATCCATCAAATGATGGATAGGAGATTACTTCCGGATTAACAAGCTGTTCTTCATTCATGCCTAAAATACGGTTATTCGTAAGCTTGTCCCAACATTGTTCATTTACTTTTTTTCTGTAAATATTTGAAGGGTTTGTAGCGGATGTACCAACTAAATAGACATTACCTTGTCTAGTCACTTCTACTTTGTTGATAATTCCAACAGGACTTTCAAGTTCTGTTAATTTGGCTGTGTCGATGTCATAAGAATATAATTGGTCTTCCACACCGCTCTCACTGACCAAATATAAAAGGTGCTGTTTCTTATCGTACTTAATTGTTTTAAAGTCCTGACCTTCAAGTGAAACGACTTTACTAAACTCTTTTTCTTCTATGTTAAATTTTGCAATATAAGAAAAGTCTTCATCACAATTTGTAATGAAATAAATGTCTGATTCTGAGGTATAGATAACATCTGTTACTGAGTGTTGTTCACTTGATTCTGGTGTAAGAGGAATCACTTCCTCATCTAATTTTACGTAGGCTGGAATATGCGTAGTAGAGTAAAACTTGAGAAACACAAAACTTTTTTCATTTGGGCTAACATCCACTAAATATGTAGCGGCAGCGTCTCCAGAAATGACTGTCTCTTCATCTCCGGTATCAATGTGATAGCAATAGCTTTTAAGATAGGTAGAGTCATCCTTATTTGACGTGTAGTATAATCGATTACCATCATCAGATAAAATTGGAAGTGAATACTGATGTCCTTCTGAGGTTCTAACTGGATTCAGTTGTCCTCCATCTGGTGTGATCATGTATAGTTGTGAATTTTCATCTCCATTATGATCAAATGCAGCAATAATGAAATTACCGTCTTTGTCATAGCAGAGTCCTTTACAATTTTGATCGTTGAATGTAAGAGGATATGGAAATTGATTCGGTAAATCCATTCCCCATAAATTAAATTTCCCACTAATATTTGTACTGAAAACGAGCTGACTTTCATCATTGTTTAGGACAAAATCTTGAATTGTATACGCACGTAAAAATTGCTCTACATCTGGCTTTTTATAAATAACCAATCAAAATCCTCCTTTATTCAAATTTAAAGCTGTTCAAATAAGTTTGATTAATTCAGGTTTCAAAGAGCTATAGTCTCCTTACTCGTTGTCTAGGAAAGAAATAATCTCCCTCTTGAACACGCACTATCATTCTATTTCTATTTAGTAAAAAGTATTCTATGTTTTTGGTTGGATTTTCTCTACGACTACAGATGGGCATGGATGAAAGAAGAAATAATGATAGGCGGCTTTTTTCATTTTTGGAGAGAAGTAAGGGTGGATATTTATGTTATTATTGGATTTGGGTTGTAAAAAAGATCATTAAACGAAATGGCGGTTAAAGGGAACTTTCTCGGCAAAATTGCATGGATTCCAAATCAAGAGGGTATTTCTTTAAGTGTATGTTTCCTTTAAATCGAAATGTTTTAGGATATGATAAAAAGGCGAACTCTATTATTATCGGCGCTCCACTTTTATTCTTTTCCAACGTTTTTTATCAGATATAGATGGGAATCAGATTTTAAGAATTCGTCCCAAAATAAGACCTAAACCAATATACTATTATTATGACGAAAATCAATTGGTTTTTCGTGGAGTACTTACGCTATCAAAAAATATTATTAACAAGAAATTTGATATTTACAATGAAGAAAATGATATTGTAGCAACAGTAAGTGAAAAAGCGATATATAAGAAGAAGCTGAAGAACCAACTTTCTAAGGAATATACTATTTTAATTGGTAAAAAGGAGTACGAAGCAAAATATACTTTTGCTTTAAAAAAGTTTGTAATTGAAGACAAAAGTAGCAATATTTGTGTCGAAGGAGAACTAGTTTCACTTATATTTATGAATGTTTTGGAACGTAGAAAATATAAAGTCGACGTGTTAAATGATGAATATACATTAAACTTGTGGTTAGCTATTATTACTGGAATAAAAGAATTACATTAAAGTAGGGAAGAAAAAGTGGCTAACATCTATTTTTCCTCGGTCAGAATGTCTTTTTCGTAAAAGCGTTGAGCAGTTTTTCCCTTCTATAACAACCTTTTTGATTCTTATCAGAGACCTAGTTAGTAGATTAAGAGAATGAAATCGAGAGATGAACTACAAAAGACTAATAAGAGGAGGCACTTAAATGTTGAGGAGCAAACTTATTTCTGATTTAGCTGATAGAATAGTAAATTTAAAAATAGATCACCCTGTGCGAGTGGGAGTTAGTGGAATAACGGCATCTGGAAAAACGACGTTTGCTAATGAGCTTGCTGAGGAACTTCTATCCAGAAAAAAGAAGGTAATTAGAACAAGTATAGATAATTTTCATCATCCAAGAACCACTCGTTATAAGCAAGGGAAGATATCAGCTATTGGGTATTATGAGGATGCGCATGATTATGAGTCTTTTAGGCAGAAGCTTCTAATTCCTCTAGGACCAAGCGGAAACCTTCATTACCAATTGGTTTCTTTAGATTTAGCAAAGGATGAGTATGTTAATCCAGAAATAAAAGTAGCAACCAAGGATATGATTTTCATTGTAGATGGGACATTTTTATTCAAGCAGGGATTGGTTAATTTATTTGATTTTAAAATATTCGTTCATACTGATTTTGAATTAGCGAGAAAAAGAGGGGCTAAACGAGAGGAACGAGCCTTTGGAAGTTATAAAGAAGCTGAAGAAATGTTCATTAAAAGATATCATGCAGCTTCGAAATTTTATTTAGAGCAAGATTCACCTCAATTGAATGCTGATGTAGTCATTAATAATAACGATTTACATAATATGGAATTTATTAAACATTGAGTATTTTTTTTGTTCGCTAAAGGTAGTGTTAGTGAAAGAATAACGATGTTCTATATTCGTTATTTCAACAAAGTACACAAGAGGTGAAAGGAAAACGATGACTAGACCTACTAAAATGTGGGGAATGGTTTAAGTTTCGAGTTCTGAAAATAGTTATCAAATAAATCACTAAATTGTTATGGTTGATAAGCTAGTTTGTACAAAAGCTTGTTAATTCGTGAAAGAGTAGAGTGGGGATTTTAGGATAATCTTGAAATGTAAGCCCTCATCAATAAAGGGTATTATGGGAAGAACCACTATTATAATGTTAATTAATTTAGTAAAAGGGGTGTTATTATTTTAACAAATGAAGTTATTCTTAAAACATGGAGGAAGTTTGATGACTTCCCAATGGAAACATTAAGTAAGCTATGGGTTTATAATAAAGAGAAGGTTGGCAAACAAAGAGATATTTCTCTCATGAGAGAGCATAGACAAAGATACGGCCTTACTGGCAATTGCTTTGATTTGGCTATTTGGCTTCTGGATGAATTTCGTAAAGATGGAGTAGAAGCATATCCAATAGGACATAATCTAAACACTGAAGATGCCCATGTAGCAGTAGTAGCATTAGATGAATCAGGAAATCGTTATTTATGCGATTTGGGCGATCAATGGATTATGCCTATTCTAATAGATGGACATAATGAAGATTTTACTGATGAGAAACTCAGTGGATTCTTTCCTGCAGCAAAGATACAGGTGAAACCACTACGTAATCATGTAGAAATACTCTATCACAGACCGAATGGAAAAGTTTCAAGACAAACGTATGAAACAACCCCGTTAGAAAAAGGATATTTTATGAAAGCTGCTGAAATCTCTCAAAATATTATTAGACCGATACCATTAATAGAGAGTCGGGTTCTTTATAAGAATGAAATGGCTCATTGGGAATTCGACAATTGGAGTATTACTTTAAGTACAACAGAAGGCTTATATAAAGAAGATACTAAAAGGACGATAAGTGACTTTACAGAGATTATAGGGAATAAGGTTGGCTTTGATAAGGATTTATTACATACAATATTACTTGAATATCGAAATAAGATATAGAGTAGTGTTCAATTAAAAGGGCGTATATCTAAATTGATATGCCGCTTTTTTTTAAGGCCATTTTTAGAGTGATAAAATAAAAACAGTATTTTGATTGAACTTACAGAAAGCTAGAATAAGCAAAATAAAGTATTTGATTGAAATTGGGAGGATGAATGGTTGAACAAAAAAACTGATTTAGTATTAGATATTGCAGGAGTGATAGCAACGAACTTTTCACCAATATTTTGGGAGGATTTATCTTCAAAATTTGAGGTTAAATATGAGGATCTTATGACGTTTAGAAAGGAAGTCCGCAAAGATTTATGGACTGGAAAAATGAACGAACAAACATTTTGGGCTATATTGGTTGAAAGATTCCCGACAATCGAAATAGGTTATGCTTCAAACCAATTATTATCTTCAATAAAACCTTTGCCCGCTCTTGAGGAAATCCCGTTGTGGAGTAAGTATGCTAATATTCATTTTTTAAGTAATCATCGTATTGAATGGGTGAAACATATAATTAGACCTGTTGAAGACTACATAAAAAGTATAACTATTTCTAGTAATGTGGGATTTTGTAAACCAGAAGTTGATATATATTTAAAAGTTAATCCCTATTTAAACGTTGAAGAAAACGTATTGTTTGTTGATGATCAAGAGAAAAACTTGATTGAAGCACGAAAAATAGGTTGGAATACTTTACTTGCAGACAATAGAGGTAAATGGATTGAACATGTTAGTCAACAGTTATTGAACTAACGAGTGCTTTAATTGAAGAAAGATAAATTTGTTATTCCATTATTTAGAATGAGGTGAATGATGAACAATCGTTGGAATAAAGTTATCTATAAATTTGGGTCTGTTGTGTATGACAAGTTCTTTAATACAGGAAAGTTTCTTGAAGCTCGAAAAAGAATATTTAGAGACAGTATTTTTAAGAGTGAAGATAAAATTCTTTTTGTTGGTGTGGGTACTGGAGCAGATTTAGAGTTAATCAATCATAAAGAGTTAACTATTATCGCTATTGATTATTCCAATGATATGCTGGATAAAGCAAGAGCTAAATTTAAAGGTTCTGGAATTGAATTTTTTAATATGGATGCACAAGAAATGGATTTTTCTGATAATCAATTTGATTTGGTCGTGGCAAGCCTTATTTTGACGGTTGTTCCTGATGCAGATAAATGTATGGAGGAGATGGCGAGAGTATTAAAGCCGCAAGGCAAAATTATGATCTTTGATAAATTCGCTCCGAAAGATAAAAACCTTGCTTTTTTGAAGCAAATATTAAGACCGATTATACAGGTGTTTGGTACTGACATTGGAAGAAATTTTGAAACAATGTATGAAAATCAGAAAGAGAAGCTTTCCATTGAAGAGGACCTTCCAATACTTTTCAACGGTATGTATAGAAAAATAGTTTTGCGAAAAATAGTTTAAAATGATCCGCAATTAAAGGGTGCAGGAGTATAGACGATGTCTAGTTCTGCTTCTAAGAACCAGGCAGTTAAATTCAAGAAGGATTCAATATTTAGTATTAAGAAAATAAAATGTTGAACAAAACTTAGGATTATATGAAGCGCATTTTACCAGTTAGGGATTTATTACGGTCAATTGACTATTACAAAGAACTTCGGTTCCACTTTTTTAATGGAGACATAAACGACAAAATGCACTTAAACAAATGGTTTTTTGAAAATTTTGAAGGGATTGTTGAAGTAGAAGAGGTCTATTTCATATACTCTGAAGAAGGAAGCGAAGCATTTCAGAACGCCAACCTCGAAAGCGTGGCAGAAAATCTTAACATAGAGGAATGAGCCACGAACAAGTTTTTATTCTTGTTGCCAGAGACCGTACAAAAGTTACCATTTCAAAGCAATTAGGAGGAAACTATGAGTAAAGAAGATTTTTTAAAAGAATTAGACGAGATTATTGAAGATAGGTTATTTATCGGAAATTCTATTAACGACCTTGATAATGAAATATCCAATAATACCTGGTCTATTTCCATGGAAAAAGAATTGGCCAACGAATTTACAACTGAAGATTTAAAGTTATTCTTTAATCAAGTTCAAAATAATAGAAAAGAACAAGTATTTAAAAACAGTGACCATAATATGATTTTTTATGTTTGGTTTGATTGGCAATCTGCAGGGCTACGATTCAATCTTATATCTGATTTCCACAAAAAATTACCGTTTGGTCGTAATTACAAGACTATTGATAATATAGAACCAATCCTTATTAAATTTTTGCAATTTCCCTATCATGATGGATTTCCGGTAGAAGAAATTGAAGGGGAAGTGGCGGAAGGTGAAATAAATATTGAACCATTCGAAGTCTATTCAGTCATAATAACTAATTATTAGTAAAGCTGAGCTGTATTTTGATCTATTCTATTATTCGATTAATAATCATCATTAAAATTTACCAGAACCTATGGAACCAAATTGCCACAAAACTAGCTCAAGTCTTTTAAGGATAGGGTACATTTAAGGAATAAGAAATGTATCTTTTTAGGATTGTCTAAACTAGCTGTCTTTGAAATAATTGTATGAAGCGAACCTAGAAAATTAGTGAACAGCTGGTAGGAAGATGAGGGGGATTATAAATGGAGTTTAATTTTATTAAAGTAAAAGAAAAATCTGAAGAAATCATTAAAGATTTTGGAATAAATTCTAACCCCAAATTACCGACTATGGAATATCTAGTAGGATATGCAGAAGTAACCAAAGTTTTTAACAAAACGTTATTGAAGTAATATGGTATTAGGTAGATACGCAGTTGGTAAAGCTAAAATCGGATCAGATCTTAACTTTACCGAAAAAGAAAGAAGCATACACCCTTCGAAAGATTGTTCAGAAATCCCACTTATTGGATCAGCTATAAAATAAATTTCATGAAACATACAATACATATAGACACTAATCATTATAATAATATCATTTTCTTAATTGGTTTAGTTTTCTATTTTAATAATGACTTCTTTTAAATAAATTGGTTACTTTGGAACTCAAGTAGCCACTTACTCTGTCTTTTCACCTATATGTAAGTTTCCAATATTGATGACTGTGATTCTTCTTATTAGTAATAATATTAATAATGGGCTAAATAGAATGCACATTAGTACGATAGAATACTTTTTTTTATCCAACTTCATGTCTCCTCCTCTTAATCATCATATTTCGCTACATTCAAACGATTTATTTGTTATCCATTTACTTTTCTCCCAATAGGACATCATAGTAAATGGAACCTAAACCTATATAAAATAAAGAATTCGATAATTTTAAAAAAAATCCTTTGTCGACCATTGTAATCTACGAAAATAAGCCATTATCCAGTCTCAGTTCAAGAAAAAGAAAAATGTCAATTTTAATTTTTATGATTGTCTAACTTATGTATCTTTGAAATAATTGGTATTAAGCAAACGGTTTAATTGTAATTAGTAATTTTGTTACATTTACGTAAAATGGAGTTTGTACTAACGATACTCTTTCATAGTTGTAGGAAGTCTACTTCGTGGTTTGTATTTACGAAATCAAATCTGTAAAGGAATGTGAAATGCACTACCTGAAGAGGAATAAAAGAAATAAAGTATCATCAAAATCATTTAAAAAATGCTAGAGTATATAAAAATACTTAGAAGAAAATGATAGATAAGTTTTTCAAGTAATTGGTGGCTTTTCTTGTAGACTGTTTTGATTCTTTTTTAGATTCTATTGAAATTGAGAACTATAGAATCCTGCGCAAGAATTAGATCAAACATATTAAGAATTGAGCTATGGACCTGAACAAGGAGCAATATTATTTAAGTGGGGTGTTATGGTGTTAAATGAAAAGCAAGTTCAACTAGTCGCTTAAAGATTATCATGTGGAAGTATCCTTAATACAGATTAAGGTTAAGATAAAATGAATCTAAAAGAACAGCAGAACGAAATCATTGAATCTGTAATTTATTCCTTTATGGTGATGATTGACGGATATAATGGTAATTTATTTTTTCTTTAAATTTGATTGATAAAGAAACTAAAGAATCTTTAAAAGGTAATTTAAACTTCACGACAAATTTAATGATTATTTATCAGAGGTTTAGAATGAAAAATAATTGCCCACTAAATAAGGCTTTGAAATCGCTAGTCATTCTTTATAAACAAATTGGCTAGTATTTATTTGGAAATGATGAATGGGAGGAATCTATGTTATATCGTAGACTTGGGAACACATCGGAACGAATTCCTGCAATTGGACAGGGGACTTGGAAGTATGGGGAGAATAAGTCCAACGAAAAACAAGAAATAGAAGCACTTCGTTTTGGTTTAGAAAATGGCCTCACATTAATTGATACTGCGGAAGAGTATGGGAATGGAGGAGCTGAAAAAATTGTAGGTCAAGCAATTCAGGATGTAAGAAAAGATGTTTTTCTTGTTACAAAAGTATCTGCAAAAAATTGTTCATATAAGGGTGTTCTGCGTGCAGCAGAAGCCAGTTTAGAACGTTTAATGACGAGTCAGATAGATTTATATTTACAGCACTGGCCAAGCAAACAATATGAAATCTCGGAAACGATGGGAGCGATGGCTGAGTTAGTGAATAAGGGATTAGTGAAGTATGTTGGTGTAAGTAATTTTACACCTCAGTTAATGAAAGAAGCTCAGCACTATTTAGATAGTGTCCCATTAATTTCCAATCAAGTAGTCTATCATTTAAATGATAGACGAATGGAGAAAGATGTTTTGCCGTACTGTAAGGAAAATAACATAACGGTAATGGGGTATTCTCCGTTCGGTTATGCCCCGAAAGTTTTTGGTATGAATGGATTTCCAGAGGTCGGTACAATGGAACGTGATGTATTGAATTCAATAGCTGTTAAATATAACGCATCAGCGTATCAAGTGGCTCTGAATTGGGTGTTAAGGCAAGAACAACTTATTACTATTCCAAAGGCACTAAATATGAAACATATTAATGATAATTTGAACGCTTTAAGCTGGAATTTAGATAAAGATGATCTTGAGCAGCTGGATGATATTTTCCCAATATCAAAGTATCATCCAATTAATTAAGAATAGTAGGATTCGTATTGAACAAAAGATTGCTTCAATGATTAAGTCTAAAAATAATCTCAAATTCAAGTCTTCAGCGATTAGCCTATCTGATAGTATATAGTGAAATATAACTTGTAGAGCTAAAAGAAATTTTGAATTCTTTTAATGGTATTGAAAAAGAGTAAGAAAAGTGTGCAAGAGTAGAAAGCCGACTGTCACCCTATTAATACATAAAAGAGTAGGATACATTTTGAAGGGTAGTCGATATCAGTGAAGGTAGTAAGGCTAATAATAAATAGTTCATGAAAAAGATACATTGGGTAGGGAAACATTATTTGAGAGGACACATGCTGTGGTCAACAACCTACGAAATTAAGTTCGTCAATAGAAAAGATTGAATTAAATTAAAGATTAGGGGATATGAAATTGAAACGGTGGTTTTTATCTTTTAGTGTACTATTAATAATTATTTCAGGTTGTAGGAATGTAGTTGACGAGACCAAAAAAGACTTTAATACAATACAACAAGCGTCATTAAAAAGTGATATACCAACTACAGCTATTTTTTATACTCAAGAAATGAAAGAAACGGCATTCTCACTTTATGAGCTCTCTAATGGATATGGAATTCTCCACTTTTCTAAAAAAGAGGATGGCTGGGATTTTCAAGGAAGTGGAGGCTTTATGAATACTATTGATACTGATATAAAGCCCTTTTCTTTTAATCAATCAACGAGGCATATAGGTGAAGTAGATTTAGGTAAAGAAAGCTTATATTCAACGGTATTTTTAGGTGAAGTATTTGACCCTGAAATCAGTAAGATTACAATTAAATATAACAAAACTCAGAAGGATGCAATTATAATAGAAAATAACGAGAGAAGGTATTGGTATTTGTTATCAGACCAGAATGATGGTAATGAAAGAGAAACTACTGCCTCTGCTTATTCAAATGAAGGGGAATTGCTTTATGAGAACAAGTATTAAATAGTCGGGGGCTAGAGTGGAGAAAGAACCCCAACATATATGAATTCAAGTCTTCCCAAATTGGACGCTTTTGTGGCATAGTGGTTAGTTACTTTTTAATGACTAGTGGTAATTGAATAAATCGGTAATTTACACATTGTGACAAATCAATATCGTCAAAATAAATATAAGGATATCACAAACAGAACACGAATTTCATACTCCAAATAGAAAAGGCCGATTTTCCGTACGCTAAGGACATCGGCTTTTTCTCGTTCCATTATTCTTGAAAAATTGGTACTTAGTTTTACAAGCAATACTAATCAGTAGTATTTTGAATAAAATCTAACATTTTCTCGTTTAATTCAGTAGCAAATTCTGTACGTGTACTGAGATAAAATTGATTATTACTAGACAGGTGTACGCGTATAAGATTTGCAGATCGTAATATCATAAGGTGATGATGGAGGTTCCCTTTGGCTCCGCCTATGTAGTTTAGAATATCCGTAAATTTATATTTATTTCTTGAAAGAAACTGAAGTATCTGTAAACGTTTTTTGTCTGCTAGTGCTTTTGAAATGTTATAAATATCTTCTCTTGATTCCTTTAAATTTACAGGGTACCACACAAACATTTTTTCTTTAAAAATACTAAAAGTATGGAGCGGACGAAAGTGAAGAGACGGAATTAGAACAACGTGTTTAATTGTTGGAATTTCTATTTTAAGGCCAGTAGCAAACGCCTCGACCATTTTTTCTGGTGAATATTTTTCGGCTTTTTCACTAAATTTTAACGTCTCGCCCGCTATTTCGTTCTCTATATTTTCAAATTTAAAGTACTGGTAATACCACTCTGACAGGAAATAAAGATAATCCTTTTTTTGATTTTCTAAATCCAGCAATAGATGAGAATCCTCTTTTTTAAAATGTGGTGCTAGTAACTCATACAGTGTGGTTATTGATGCTTCCTCAAACCAATTTAAAAATGAATGAATATCCTCTTTTTGAGGACAGCCTTCAATGATTAAGCATAGTACATCCCCAAACGATACATCATCAAATTGTTCAAGTTTATTTTTATATTGATCAGTTAGTCTACCATTTACTTCTTCAACCCAACTAGTACCTCTATACAAATATTTTAAGTTTTTCCTCCTTTTATATAATAAAAAACTTAATAGTAATTCATAAACGATTGAATCATCCAATGTTACACGATATGACATTACTTACCTCCCATTAGCAAAATATAAATATAGAATATCAAAAAATCCATTAATAGAACATAAGATAAATTTCTGAATTTATTTACATATATATTTATTTCTAATATTATTGAACTATAAATAAGTTCTTACTTTGAAGAACTTAATTATATAAAATAGGAGGTTGTATTGATGAGACAAATTTTTTATGAGCCGACGCGTTGGAATTTACAAAGATTATATCCAAATGAAATGGATGAAACGTTAGCCAATGAATTAAATGAAATTAAAATGTTAATTCATCATTTAAAAGAAGAGACTTTTTCAACGGTCAACGCTGAAAGTTTACTTGATGAAAAAATGCTGCAAATCTTCTCTAAGGTCCGCAGTAGGCTTGAAAAAGCGGAATATTATTGTTACTGTCTTAGTTCTGAATCAAAAGACCATTCTATTATTACTTCATTACATAACAATATAACTACCCTCAAAGACGATGTTCATTCTATATTACTAGATTGGAAAAAATATATAAGTAAACTTCCTGTTGAAATCCAAAGTGAATGGTATAGTCTCTCTTTTGTGCAGCCCTTTACATTTGATTTATCCACTAGTATTTATAATGACCTTGAAAATCAGATGATTAACGTAACAAAAAATGAATTGAATCAATGGGAAGCTATGTATACTCAGCTTAAAAGTAAATTAAAGGTTGAATTCATTTATGATGATAAAAAGGTAGTTTCTTTTAGTGAATTAAATCATTTAGCGATGAACGATGATGACCCAATCAAAAGAATGGAAGCGTTTGAGTTTCAAACATGTAAATTAGATCAGGAAAAAGATCTTTTTGCTACGATTTTTAATAATTTTACACGGTTACGTCTGCTCCAAAACGATACGCTACAACAAGACGATATCTTATCAAATTCACTTCAGTTAAATGGAATCTCTAGAAAATCACTCTTTACAATGTGGGAAACAATAGATAATAATTTTAAAAGATTTTCTCGTTATCTAGACTTTAAAAAGAATAATCTAGATAAGCTAACATGGCATCAATTGATGACTTCACAAAAAGATAAGCAAAGTAAAATGTCTTTTTCAAAGGCCGTAGAAGAAATATTTAATTCATTAAAAAATATTGACGATGAAATGGCTAATTTTGCCCTTCATGTAATATCAGATAATTGGGTAGATGCAGAGCCAAGAACAAATAAACCTTCTGGAGGTTTTTGTGCTCCATTTTTAAGTGAAGGAGAATCTAGAATATCTTTACGATACGAAGGAACGATAGAGAGTGCAAGGATACTAGCACACGAACTAGGGCATGCATGGCATTTCAAACAATTAAAAGATGGCCCTTCTATTTCTTTTTTAGAAGAACGTTTTCCAATGAGTATCGCAGAATGTTCCTCTATTTTTTTTGAATTAATTTTTGTTGATCATTTAAAGACAGTGACGAGTGATGTAGAACTTAAACAATCTTTACTTAACTATAAAATACAAAATAGCTTAAATTATTTATTGGCCATTCGAGGAGCATTTATATTTGAGCAACTAGTCTATGAAAAAAGTAAAGATGGCCCATTAAGTCCTACTCAGTTAGAGGAATTATCAATAGAATCTCAGAAAAAAGCCTATGGTGATAGCTTAGAACAGTATCAACCTTTTGTTTGGATAAAATATGGGCATTTTTATGCATCTACCGTTCCTTTTTATAATTATCCTTATACTTTTGGTTATCTATTAAGCTTAGGTTTGTTAGCAATTGCAAAACAGGAGGGTAGTGAATTTTCTACGAAATTTAAAGGATTCTTAAGTGAAACTGGAGTAAGGACCGTTGAAGAATTAGTATATGACTACTTTACGATTGATCTTTCTAGTCCGGAATATTGGCAGCAATCGATTGATCATATTATTAAGGATATGGAAGAATATATTCAGCTTTCAACTAGTTAAGGTTCATCAGATAGGCTCTTCTATCAGCGGTTGTCTATAATTAGACCGGTAGCTTATTTCAAATGAAAAATAATTATCCTGTTCCAAAGTAATGTTCTTTAGTATTCTTACCAACCTATTGTAACGGAGGTCCCGATAGGAATAAGTTCAGCTAATTCCTCTACGTCTCGATTATACATTCTTATACATCCTTTTGAGACATATTTCCCTATAGAAGCTGGGTTATTCGTGCCATGAATTCCATAATGCTGCTTTGATAAGCTCATCCACATCGTTCCAAAGGGGCCACCTGGGTTAGGTGCTTTATTAATAATGACATAATTCCCAATGGGAGTTTGACTCAACATTTTTCCGACTCCAACTGGGTATGTCTTCATGATAGAATTTTGTTTAAATAATGTAAGTGTGCGAGTAGTTAAATTGACGACAATTTTGTAAGGTAAAGTTATTGGATCTGGTAATCCAGGAATAGTTATTTGTTGGCCATCATATAGTTTGTCTGGGTCAATGCCGGGATTGGCTGAAAGAATAACATTCATGGGCTTTCGGTAATCTTGTGAAATGGAAAACAACGTTTCACCATGAACAACCGTATGCAGCATGATGACTCCTCCTTTATTGTAATTGTGAACAATCGCGACATCAGTCGTGAGAGATTCAAAGACTATATATACATATTCGATAACTCTAGAAACATGAAAATTTACTGGAACTAGCTTTTGGAAAGGTAAATACGTTGGAAAGAGAAATGTCCTTCGCTTTACGGTTAGAGAACGGTAAAACCAAAATGAGAAAGGAGCTAAGCGGAATATTTATTATTAAATTGCCCAATAAAATAGTTTAAAAAAAGCCTTGAGGATGGCAAGGTTATCAGTTTATGGATGAGGCAATTTTTTGAAACTCACATATTAAACTCGTTAGCAATAGCGGAAAAAGGCTGTCGACTCTGTCGACAGCCTGAAAATTGTATGATGGGAAAAGTTTTAGTGAACTTGACGATACACTCCGATAACTTTTCCAAGAATAATCACATTTTGAAGAATAATCGGTTCCACTGTTGGGTTTTCAGGTTGAAGTCTAATAAAATTATCCTCTTTAAAGAAGCGTTTACACGTTGCTTCATCCTCTTCTGTCATGGCTACGACAATATCGCCATTGTTGGCTGTGTGTTGTTGTCTTACGATGACAAAATCACCATCGAGGATTCCTGCGTCAATCATACTATCTCCCATAATCTCTAGCATGAATACTTGCTCGTCCGTGGGAGCTAGTCGTTCTGGTAATGGGAAGTATTCTTCTACATTTTCAATTGCCGAAATGGGAAGTCCCGCAGTTACTTTCCCCACTAACGGTACATTTACAACTTTTTGCCTTGGAATTTGATCTTCCTCTACATTTAGTATTTCGATCGCGCGAGGCTTTGTAGGGTCACGTCGAATAATCCCTTTGCTTTCTAATCTTTCTAAATGTCCATGAACAGTAGAGCTAGAAGCTAGTCCTACAGCTTCACCGATCTCTCGTACGGAAGGGGGATATCCTTTTTCTCTTACTTCCTGTTTAATAAAATCTAAAATATCTTGCTGTCTTTTAGATAATTTTGTCATCTTCAGCACCTCGAATCTCCTCATTCTATTAAAATTAGTATACCATGAATTTCTAGTAGATACAAACATAAGTTCGAGTTTCGGTTGACATCGAACGTTCGTTCTGATTATAATACAGTTATACGAACAAATATTCGGTGGAGGCGTTGTGAAATGCTTATAAAATTAATGAAGAAATATAATTACGTACTTTTTGTTTTAGTTTTGACATTTATATCAGGTTTCGCTATGTTAAATCAGTTAGAAGAAACAAATACAGATTCTTATTTACATATAACCATTACTAGAGGAGATTCCCTTTGGGCGATCTCAGACAACTTTAAAGAGTATCATAAGATGAGTACACCAGAATTTATCTCGTGGGTATTAGATCATAATCAATTAGATGATGATAACCTTTATGAGGGAGATTCAATTATTATTCCTGTGAATAGAGAAGAGCTATCTGATTTCCAACTAGATAAGCCACAGTATGCACTAAAAGGAGCGTCGTTTTCACAATGAACTGTATAATATACTGTCGAGTAAGTACCACAAAGGATACGCAAGAATCATCCTTGGAACGGCAGGAAGAAGAATTGGTAAAACTTGCAGAACAGTGGGGGTTTCATATTCATAGAGTGATAAAAGATCAAGCGAGCGGGTATGAGCTGGATCGAGAAGGAGTTTTTTTATTGCTTGATGAAATTAAGCAACACGAAATTTCAGCTGTGTTAATACAAGATGAAACTCGCATCGGACGAGGTAATGCAAAAATTGCATTAATACACTGCTTATTAAAAGAAAATATTAAGCTTTATAGTATTTCTCATAAAGGAGAACTCCAGCTTTCAGAGTCTGATTCGATGGTGATTCAAATTGTAAGTATGGTGGAAGAGCATCAGCGTAAGTTACATAATTTAAAAATTAAACGAGGGATGAAACGGGCAGTTGAAAAAGGGTTCAAGCCACAAAACAACTTAAAAAATAGAGGGAATCTTGATGGACGTGAAAGAAAGGAAATTCCTATTGAAGAAATCGTTCGCTTAAGAAAAAATGAATTAACCTTTTCCGAAATTGCTGCAACCCTTAGAGGCTTTGGTTTTAATGTTTCTAAGGCTACCGTTCATCGGAGGTATAAAGAGTACATGGAAAAAAAAGAGGAATCATGATACTTGTCAATTAGGTAAGTTTCTTGTAACATGTCCATACAACGATGTGACATATCGACATCTAGAAAGGAGCTGAAAGCATGTTAACTCCAGATAAATTGGCAAGATTAAATGAACTTTCCAAAAAAGCCAAGGAAGATTCCTTGTCAGAAGAAGAAGCGGTGGAAAGACAATCACTCAGGGAAGAGTATTTAGCTAATTTTAGAAACTCAATGAAAAAGACGATTGAAAATACACGAATTTACGATCCAAATGGCGACGATGTCACACCGAAAAAAGTAAAAGACATTTTGGATAGAAAGAAACTGCACTAAACCGGGTGGTTAACCTCGGTTTTTTCTGTTCTTTACCCAAAGGGAATATATGGTGGTTTACCCTTAAGATGTCATCCCTTTAGCTATCCAAAATTGATAATAAGTAAAAAATCATCAATTCTATTACAATAAACTCATTGTTGTTGTATAAACTAGCAAAGAGGATTAATATTAAAACTGAGTCAAATTAGGACATGAAAGGATGTAGCGTTATGTTTAATCAAACAGATGCACTTGCTATTAATACAATTAGAACATTATCAATTGATGCAATTGAAAAAGCCAACTCAGGTCACCCTGGGATGCCAATGGGAGCGGCTCCAATGGCCTATACCCTTTGGACAGAATTTATGAATCACAATCCTAAAAACCCTGATTGGATGAACCGTGACCGTTTTGTTCTTTCTGCAGGACATGGGTCAATGCTGCTATATAGTTTGCTTCATTTATCAGGATATGACCTTCCGATGGAGGAAATTAAAAACTTCCGTCAATGGGGTAGTAAAACGCCTGGTCACCCTGAGTATGGTCATACAGTTGGGGTTGAAGCAACAACAGGTCCATTAGGTCAAGGGATTGCGATGGCTGTTGGGATGGCGATGGCGGAACGTCATTTAGCAGGAGTGTACAATAAGGATGGGTTTAATATAGTTGATCATTTTACATATTCAATTTGTGGAGATGGAGATTTAATGGAAGGTGTCTCTGCTGAAGCATCTTCACTTGCTGCGCATTTAAAACTTGGACGCCTAGTCGTTTTATATGATTCTAATGATATTTCACTAGATGGTGATTTAGATCGTTCATTTTCAGAGAGTGTAAAAGGGCGTTATGAATCATACGGATGGCAATACCTTCGTGTTGAAGATGGAACAGATGTCAATGAAATTGCGAAAGCATTGGAAGAAGCACGTCTAGACCTTGATCGTCCAACATTAATTGAAGTGAAAACGGTTATTGGATTCGGATCACCGAATAGAGCTGGAACATCAGGTGTTCACGGTGCTCCATTAGGTGCAGAAGAACGTACACTAACAAAACAATCCTACGAATGGGGATTTGAGAACGATTTCCATGTTCCTGATGAAGTTTATAACCGTTTTGATGAGAAAATTGTTCAAAAGGGTAAGCAAACAGAGGAAAAATGGAATGAATTATTCTCACAATATAAAGAGAGTTATCCTGAATTAGCCAAGCAATTTGAAACAGCAATGAAAGGTGAACTTTCTCCAGGATGGGATAAGAATTTACCAGTTTATGAAGAAGGTTCTAGCCTAGCAAGCCGCGCTTCTTCTGGTGAAGTGCTGAATGCTATTGCTCAGAGCTTGCCGAGCTTTATTGGAGGATCTGCTGATTTGGCTGGATCGAATAAAACGATGATTAAAGGGGAGAAAGACTTTACTCCTGAATCATATGATGGTCGAAATATTTGGTTCGGCGTACGTGAATTTGCTATGGGAGCAGCGTTAAATGGAATGGCATTGCACGGTGGTCTAAACGTATTTGGAGGAACATTCTTTGTGTTCAGTGACTATTTACGTCCAGCTATTCGATTATCAGCATTAATGGGCTTACCAGTCACATACGTCTTTACACATGATAGTATTGCTGTTGGGGAAGATGGCCCAACTCACGAACCAATCGAACAGTTACCATCTTTACGAGCAATCCCTAACCTTTCTGTCATTCGCCCTGCTGATGGAAATGAAACAGCTGCAGCTTGGAAATCAGCCGTTTCTTCTAAAAATAAGCCGTCTCTTCTCGTTTTGACTCGTCAAAACTTACCAACTATTCCTGGTTCGGTAGATAAAGCAGCAGAAGGGGTCGAAAAAGGTGCTTATGTTATTTCAGCTAGTGGAAAAGCAGAAGCAGATGCTCTTTTACTTGCTGCCGGTTCTGAAGTAGGATTAGCAGTTGAAGCACAAAAAGCACTTTTAGAAGAGGGAATTGATGTATCTGTCGTTAGTATGCCAGCATGGGATCGTTTTGAAGAACAGTCTGCTGAATATAAAAACTCCGTTATTCCAAAAACAGTGAAAAAGCGTTTAGCCATTGAAATGGCGGCTCCACTAGGTTGGGATCGATATGTTGGAGATGAAGGAGATATTTTAGCTATTAATGGCTTTGGTGCTTCTGCTCCTGGAGATAAAATTATGAAGGAATATGGCTTCACAGTAGAAAATGTTGTTTCCCGAGTTAAAGCTTTATTTTAAATTTTAACTACAAAATAGGGTTGGAACATTAACTAGTTTGAATTGCCTAAAACAATAGATAAAACTAGTTGAAGATAAAAGGACCATACATTCTAGACTCGTCTAGTTGTATGGTCTTTCTTCATTTGCAAGATGGCTAACGGATCATACACTAGCCGACTAATTTCAACAAAAAAAGTGGAGATTTCTATCATTATTCAACACCTATTCTCATTGACTCTTTTTATAATTAAAAGAAAGGGGAAAAGGGTGAGAAAATGATACGAAGTTTTTCTATTTATTGGATTCAAGATGAAGTGGCCGCTTATTTTTATGGAAGAGAACGATTGTTTTTTACTCTTTTTAACGATTATCAACAGGCTGAAGGAGTGCTGAAGCAAATGCTTAAGCAGCAAATAGAGTATATTACGAAACCCCTACCTTATCTCCTAACTCATCGCTTAATTCAGCAGTGCCTTCTACAAAAAAAACTCTTGCAAAATAAGAATCAATATCTCATTCATTATCCAGAATATAATAGTAGCGCATGCTTAGAAATATACGATCGATGCTTTCACATCCATGCGGAAGGAATGTATGATGCGGAAGCTGTATTTTTTGAAATTTTAAAGAAATTTGAGGGGAAACTACTAGCGATAGACCTTGAAAATGAACAATTTGGGTGGATTAAGCCAATTAAGGAAAGAAAGTTTGTTTATTAGAGGAAAATCGACATGAAGTATTGTATAATTTGAAAGGGTTTAGTACACTTTGATAGAAACAACATGAAGGAGGAAAGGTTTATGCTACCTTATATTTTGGTCGGCTTAGGAGCACTAGTTGCCGGTGTTGCGATTGGCTTTTTTATCGCTCGTCGATACATGATGAGCTACTTAAAGAAAAACCCACCTATTAATGAACAAATGCTACGAATGATGATGATGCAAATGGGTCAAAAACCATCGCAAAAGAAAATCAATCAAATGATGAATGCAATGAACAAACAAATGAAATAACGGTGTCTTAGTTAGACACCTATCGATAGTTTGTCGCCGTTGTATCTAATTCCTTTATGAAGTAAATCATCCTTCTGAGAGAATATTGACATCGGATATGAAACCACTTTCCCCACAAAATACATACGTATACAGGGGAAAGTGGTTTTTTATTCCCCTTTCGAGGGTTTATAGCATTCTCAGAATAGTTGTTGAATGAAAATAATCGTTTATAAACAAATGTACATGTGAGGTTAATGTTTTTTGTAATAATAATTCATCTTGTTTTCTTGTTGGAAAATTTTATTATATAATCAAACAGTGTGATGATGTATTTATTTTGAAAGGAGTAGATGGGAAATGAAAATGAAGGAGATTCAATTAGCGTCGAGGCCAGAGGGTGTTCCTAGCCATGCAAATTTCAACTTTATTGAGGGGGATTCGCAAGCTCCGCAAGAGGGAGAAGTACTGACAAAAACATTATACCTTTCTGTTGACCCTTATATGCGTGGCAGAATGAGGCAGGAAAAGTCGTATGCTGCTCCATATGAACTTAACGAGACGATTGTGGGTGGCGTAGTAAGTGAGGTCATAGAATCTAATTCACAAAAATTTCAGAAGGGTGACATTGTTGTAGGGATGCAAAAGTGGGCTACCTATCAAGTTGCACATGAATCCCAGCTTCAAAAGGTAAATCCTTCTATCGCTCCGATTTCAACAGCATTAGGAATACTGGGCATGACAGGGTTAACTGCTTATTTTGGATTGCTTGATATCGGTCAACCTCAAGAAGGAGAAACCGTTGTTGTTTCTGGCGCAGCTGGTGCCGTTGGGATGGTTGTTGGACAAATCGCTAAGATTAAAGGAGCGAAAGTTGTGGGGATTGCCGGCTCCCAAGAAAAGCTCGATTACCTCTTAAATGAGCTTCATTTTGATGCTGCGATAAATTATAAGAGTGAGCATTTTGCAACAGAACTAAGTAACGCCTGTGAAGATGGTATTGATGTCTATTTTGAAAATGTAGGTGGAGAGGTATCAGACGAAGTATTTAAACATTTAAATGTAAATGCAAGAATTCCTGTATGTGGTGCCATCTCAGCCTATAACCTACAAGAGGATATTGGTCCACGTATTCAAACAACTTTAATTAAAAATCGTGTTCTTATGAAGGGCTTTCTTGTTAGTGATTATATTCAACGTGCCGAAGAAGGCATTATGCAATTAGCACAGTGGCTAACACAAGGTAGACTAAAATATGAAGAAACGATTATTGAAGGGTTTGAAAACACACCTGAAGCATTTATCGGATTATTTAAAGGGACGAATCTAGGAAAGCTACTCGTAAAAGTAGCAGAACCGTCTATTAAATAAGGTAAAACCATTTATTATAATGAAAAAGCACCCCCGAACGGAAGGTTGTTCGGAGGTGCTTTTTTGTCCACTGCTATTTAAAGTTTTATAGTAGATTTTAATCTCCGTTTAAGTTTATTGCTACGAGGAATAGGAATATTCTGTGTTTTCTTTCGGTTAAATCAGTATTCAACTCCTATAAAATACAGAAGCACTTGAGAATCCTCCAATATGGCAAATGAACATCTTTATCGAATGTGAAGAAAATATGTAAGAGTAGCTTCTATATTCAAAAAATTTTTGATAAACTAATTGAAGGCTTAAATCTTAGAAGCGGAAAGGGGGCCACTAGATGAGTATATTTAAAGACTTAATGTGGTTTTTTAAGCAAGAAAAGAAGGCGTATATTGTTGGCATTATTATGCTTTTATTTGTTGCTATGTTTGAGTTAGTTCCACCTAAAGTCATTGGGTTTGTGGTGGATGAAATCAATAGAGGACAATTTACTGTAGGGTCAATATGGAAGTGGAGTGCAATTTTAGCTGTAACAGCCATTACTATGTATATTTTGCGTTTCCAATGGAGAATTCGAATTTTTGGTTCAGCTGTAAAGCTATCACGGCAGTTACGAAATCAATTGTTCCGCCATTTTACCGAAATGTCTTCATCCTTTTACCAAAAAAGGAGAACAGGGGATTTAATGGCACATGCGACAAATGACCTTCAGGCCATTCAACAAACGGCTGGAGCAGGTGTTTTGACGCTTGTGGATTCCTTGGCAACCGGAGGATTTGTCATTATCGCAATGGCGACAACGATTAGTTGGAAGCTTACACTAATCGCTCTTATCCCAATGCCCTTTATGGCTTTATTAACAAATTATTATGGAAGCTTGTTACATAAACGATTCCACAAAGCACAGGAGGCATTTTCTTCATTAAATGATAAAACACAAGAGAGTATAAGTGGGATTAAAGTATTAAAGACGTTTGGACAAGAAAAAGAGGATATTGAATCTTTTCGTGATCAATCGGAGGATGTCGTACAAAAAAATATTTCTGTTGCAAGGGTTGACTCTTTGTTTGATCCAACGATTGCTGTCATTGTAGGGGTATCTTTCTTCTTATCCGTATCGTTTGGTGCTCGTTATGTGATCAACGGTGAATTGACGATTGGAGAGTTAGTATCATTTACAACCTATTTAGGATTATTAATTTGGCCGATGCTTGCTTTTGGGTGGTTATTTAACATTGTTGAGCGAGGCAGAGCTTCCTATGATCGAGTGTCCTTGTTATTAAAAGAAACGAGAGAAATTAAAGATAAAGAAAATGCCATTACATCAAATCCAGTAGGGGAGATTTCGTATAAGCTTGACTCCTTTACTTATCCTAATGAATCCGAACCTGTATTGGAAAATATTCATTTTTCTGTTAAGCGTGGAGAGACGTTGGGGATTGTGGGAAAAACAGGCTCAGGCAAAACGACGTTATTAAAGCTGTTAATTCGAGAGTTTGAAGGTTATAAGGGTTCTATAAAATTTGGCGAACATTCCCTTGATGATTACACATTAGAAGGTTTGCGTGAATCAGTGGGATACGTTCCACAAGATCATTTCTTGTTTTCTACTACAATTGCTGAAAATATTGCCTTTACGGACCCTTCTACACCAAAAGAAAATATTGAATCAGCGGCTTCACTAGCTCATATTCATGAGGATATCAAAACGTTTACAAACGGTTACGAAACAGTCGTTGGTGAGCGGGGGGTATCATTATCGGGTGGACAAAAACAGAGGATATCCATTGCTCGGGCATTACTAATGAATCCTGAAGTCTTGATGCTTGATGACTCATTAAGTGCAGTAGATGCTAAGACGGAGGAGTCTATTTTAAGATCATTAAAGGAGAACCGCTCGGGGAAAACAACGTTTATTACATCGCATCGTCTAAGTGCAATACAGCATGCGAATTTAATTATTGTTCTTCAAGAAGGAAAAATAATTGAGCGTGGTACTCATGAAGAACTAATGGATCTTCATGGTCATTATCACGAGATGTATGTACGTCAGCAACTAGAAGAACTTGTCGAGCATGGAGGTTAAGTGATGGAAGAGAAAACAAAAGTAATGGACTCCAAAGTTCAGCGAGAAGTTTTCAAACGGTTGTTAACGTATACTTCTCCACATAAAAAATCAATTTTGATCGCATTTGTTTTACTGATCTTCACGACTGTAGGAGAAGTAGTAGGCCCAATTTTAGTGAAAATCTTTATTGACGATTATTTAACACCACGAACGTTTCCATATGAGCCCATCGTCTTGTTAGCTGGCGCATATATATCCATCTTAGTGTTAAAAGTCATTATTTCATATTTTCAATTATTAACATTTCAAAAGGTCGCGCTTAAAATTATACAACAATTAAGAATTGAAGTTTTTTCAAAAGTGCAGGGATTAGGAATGCGCTATTTTGACAAAACTCCTGCAGGAAGCATCGTATCTAGAGTGACGAATGATACAGAAGCGATTAAAGATATGTTCGTAAGTGTACTTGTATCATTTATTCAAAGTGGCTTTTTGTTAATCGGTATTTTTATTGCGATGTTTTCGCTCAATGTAAAGCTTGCATTATTCTGTCTGTTCTTATTACCTATCATTTTTTTCATCATGAAAACTTATCGAAAATACAGTTCTGTTTTTTATCAAGATATGAGAGAACGCTTGAGTCAATTAAATGCGAAATTAAGTGAATCTATTCAAGGTATGAGTATGATTCAAGCACTGCGACAAGAAAAACGTTTACGCCAAGAATTCGGAGATATAAATGAGCAGCACTATCAAGCTGGTATGAAGAATATTAGGCTAGATGGACTACTTTTAAGGCCAGCTATGGACGTTATTTATATCTTTTCCTTAGTTTTAGTCTTAAATTTTTTCGGTATTACTAGTTTTTCAAATACCGTAGAAATTGGAGTGCTATATGCTTTCATTAACTATCTTGATCGCTTCTTTGAACCAATCAATCAATTAATGATGCGTTTGTCTATGTTCCAACAAGCAATTGTTTCTGCCTCAAGGGTGTTTAAGCTTTTAGATGATAATGAAGTGACACCACACCAACAAGAACAGGATGATGTATCGATTCATCAAGGGGAAATTGAATTTAGAAATGTTAGTTTTTCTTATGATGGCCAACAAGATGTATTGAAAAATATATCATTTAAAGCAAAACCTGGTGAAACGGTAGCCTTAGTCGGTCATACAGGGAGTGGGAAGAGCTCCATTATTAATTTAATGATGCGCTTTTATGAATTTGAGCGAGGGGAAATCTTAATTGATGGTCGTACCATTAAAGCGTATAAGATGGATGAAATTCGTGATAAATTAGGACTTGTCCTTCAAGATCCTTTTCTGTTCTTCGGAACAATCGCGGATAACATTCGATTGCACGATAAAGATATTGATGACCAAGCGATTGTTGAAGCGGCAGAATTTGTTCAAGCTCATTCGTTTATTGAGAACCTTCCAGGCCAATACGAACATCAAGTAGAGGAAAGAGGCTCCACCTTTTCAAGTGGTGAGCGACAGCTGCTTGCGTTTGCAAGAACGATGGCAGCGAAGCCGAAAATTCTTGTACTAGATGAAGCGACAGCCAATATTGATACGGAAACAGAAGAAGCGATTCAGGCTGCTTTAGAAAAAATGCGACGAGGAAGAACAACGATTGCCATTGCTCATCGACTTTCTACTATTCAAGATGCAGACCAGATATTAGTGCTACATCATGGAGAAATTGTGGAAAGGGGAACTCATCAGGAACTCCTCGGACAAAAGGGGTTATACCATAAAATGTATTTATTACAAAATGGATTGGTTAACTCGATGGAAGACGTCGTTCGTTAGTTCAACTGTATGATAATACCTTTATTATTCATGAACCAAAACAGTCCAATTACTTTTAATTGGGCTGTTAATTTATCAGGTGCTTTCAATTTGGCATTGAAACGGGAATTTTATGTTTGACCCTTTACCTGCTATTGGAAACGAGTAGTAATGGAATAAACTCAACAGTTCTCGTGTTTGCTCTTCTTCTTAATAAAACTGTAGAGGGAAAAGAAGATGTGAACGAGAAATCTATTCGATTGCTTTATGAAAATAAAGCCAACGCTAATAAACAATTATTCTTAAAATGACCGATTCGTTACTAAGGAATAATGACTAAAAAATTGGAGGAGAAGTTATTCAAGATGAAGGGATAGCATTGAGGTTAATGAGAAATCAATAAAGCATCTTTTTCTCATTTTCATTAAAGGGGAGATTTAAGTTGAGAGACTTTGAAAATGTCATGAATAAAAATAACGGATTTAAAGTATTAAATGGCCTACCGAATTTTATAGCTATCGAAGAAGATACCACGATAAACTTAAGTAAGGAAGAACTGTACGATATGATACAAAGCGTAGTTCGTGTTGGTGAGAATGCAGGAGTAAAAAGAATGGGTGTTCACATAAACAAAGAATCTAACCATTATCATGTATTATCAAAACTGTTACGTTCTATTGGGTTTGAGGTATTTGCTTCCAAAATAGAAGTCTATCGAGATTTAGAGGGAGTGCGTAGCGTTCATCATGAATATCAATGGCGTTCTTTAGGAGAGGGTAGCATTTCTATCGATGAATTTAAGCATAACTGGATGAAAAGTATGTCAGATTCTGATAATACTACGTCTACGTTAACAATGGATGAACATATCGACTCATTAAAAAGTGAATTGGGTGAAGGATGGAGGAATTGTTGCCATGTCGTTTATCTAAAGGATACTCCGATTGGAATTTCTATGCCAATCATTGAACCAGGCACGAAGAATGAAGGAAGATTATTCTACTTCGGTATTGTACCTGAACAAAGAGGGAAAGGACATAGTGCTCTTATTCACGAGCAATCCTTATGTTATTTAAAACAATTGGGAGCAACCTATTACATAGGAAGTACACATGAACAAAACTTGAAAATGCAGAAAGTTTTTTGGAAGAACGGATGTAAGATAAAAAGACAAATAGAATCGTATTACTTCTATTTTCAACGATAAAAAAATAATTAAAGAACGAGCTTGGGGAAGATTAGAAGGATAGGGAGATGTTAAAAAATTGATACTAACGTCATTGCGTAAGGAATTTCCTGTCTCTAATTGGTCATGGTAAAGACCACTCCCAATATAGTGAGCAATACATAAGTCAGTATCCGTTTATAAAGGGGAAGAGTGTAGAGTACTGAGGTGAAAAGGTGAGAAGATATGTCATCAAGCATCATAGAAAAACAAAAGATTTAAAGGGAAGTGACCATTTTCTTCTCCAAATAGAGTTCATTGTAGCAGTTCAATAATTCATCAAGTTCTTGACTATATCGAATTGCTTCAGAGGAGTTTAAACCGTGAAGGGATGCAACTTTGAAAAGATCGAGTCGTTTTTGTTCAATTTTCTCGATTAGAATTTGTTTACTCACGTTCACTTGTCCTTTCTAGTAGTAGTATGAAAATTGGTAAGGGAATGATGTATGTTAGGATTATACCAAATAATTGAAATGAATTCAAAGAAATCCTATTAAGCTTTTCTTGCCACACAATGTTCACAATGTTTTTTCTCATCTTTCCTGTTTGAATTTGATACAATAGTGGAGATAATGGTTTTTTAGGAGATGTTCTATTCTATGGAATTAAATGTATTATTAGCATTTGGAGCGGGGTTTTTAAGCTTTATTTCCCCTTGTGTTTTGCCTTTATTCCCTGCTTTTTTATCGTATATTACTGGAATGAGTGTTACTGAGTTAAAAGAAGAAAACGGAATGCTCAGAAAGCGAAGTCTATTACATACACTTTTCTTTTTAATCGGCTTCTCGTCGATATTTATTGCACTCGGCTTTGGTACTTCTTATATAGGAGTCATTTTTATTAATTATCAAGATGTTATACGACAAATCGGAGCCATTTTTATTTTTACTTTTGGGTTAATGATACTTGGACTGTTTACACCAAAGTTTTTAATGAAGGATCGTAGAATAGAGTTTAAAACGAGACCTTCAGGTTATATTGGATCGATTCTCATTGGGATGGCATTTGCAGCTGGGTGGACCCCATGTTCTGGTCCAATATTAGGTGCTGTTCTTACACTAGCGATTGATAATCCTGGTTCTGCTATGTTTCTAATGATAGCGTACGTATTAGGGTTTGGAATTCCGTTCTTCACGCTTGCTTTCTTTATTAGTAAAATGAGTTGGTTGAAGAAGTATAATCAGAAGATTGTTAAGGTTGGTGGCTATCTAATGATTATAATGGGTGTAATACTGTTTTTTAATGGACTTGAATATATCATCCGTATAGTATCTATCCCATTTGGCGACTTTCAGGGGTTTTAATGCAAGCTTTCTGAACAGGAATAGGAATTTTATACTATAAATGCTATAGTGTAAATGAAATAGATAGGATAAAAGTAATGGTTAGATGGATGAAGGGGGAGCATCAGTGACGACGGTACTAATAGTAGATGATGCAAAATTTATGAGAATGACTTTACAAAATATGTTAATCGAAGACGGTTTTGATATTGTTGGTGAAGCTGAAAATGGTAAACAAGCGATTGATCTTTACCGAGAGCTCAAGCCCGATATTGTGACAATGGACATAACCATGCCAGAAATGAGTGGGTTGGATGCCTTAAAGGTAATACTTTCCGAATTTTCAGATGCGAAAGTTATTATGTGTTCGGCAATGGGGCAACAAAAAATGGTGGTTGAAGCCATTGAAGTTGGTGCTAAAGACTATATTATAAAGCCATTTGATGAAACGAGAGTAAGAGAGGCTATCAACAAATTGATGACGAAATAATTTCAAAGCCGTTTAGGAGGCCACCTAGATGGCTTTCTTTCATCATATTATGATAAAAAGAGAGTAGAAGAAAATCTATTTATGTTAAAGGGTGACCAAATTGATTTATATAACCTCGATAGTAGCCGTGTTTATGGGGATTTTTGTCCTATTAATTAGAATGAAAGCGAGTAAAAAGCCTGTAAACGGCAAGAAAATAATATTACCACCAATCTTTATGAGTACTGGGGCTTTAATGTTTATTTTTCCTATTTTTAGGGTAGAGTTGAAAAATGTTTTGGAAGCCGTTATCGTAGGGTTTCTCTTTTCCATTTTACTTATTAAAACGTCCAAATTTGAAGTGAGAGAAAATGAAATCTTTTTGAAAAGATCAAAAGCTTTTGCTTTTATTTTAATTGGACTTTTACTTATTCGTATTATTGGAAAATCATTGCTCAGTTCGACAATTAATTTTGGTGAATTGAGTGGAATGTTTTGGATACTAGCGTTTGGCATGATTGTCCCCTGGCGGATTGCCATGTATATTCAATATCGGAATTTAGCTAAACAAATGTCTATATAAAATCGTGAAACAGACGTTAATAAAAGTTAGCGTCTGTTTTTATATTTACTCCAGATTGAGTTATACTAACGGAAAAAAGAGGGTTACAATGAAAAAAGCGAAAATCGTTTTATTATTATTATTCGTCATCTTTGGACAAACAGCCATGGGAAAAGAGAATGAACCAAATCCGTTAGAAGTAAAAAAGAAAGCATTTGCGATTGTGATTGATGACTTTGGAAATAACATGAGGGGAACAAAGGAAATGCTACAGCTTCCGCTTACATTAACGGTGGCTGTGATGCCCTCTATGGAAACGACGGAGCGAGATGCCAAATTGGCGCATCAGTTGGGACATGAAGTGATTGTCCATTTGCCCATGGAGCCTAATAGAGGAAAGCGTAGTTGGCTAGGGCCTAATGCCATTACGACAGATCTTAGTGACGAAGAAATTCGTCAGCGAGTTGAAACAGCCATCAAATCTGTCCCTTATGCTGTAGGAATGAATCATCATATGGGATCAAAAGCAAGCGCAGATGAACGGGTGATGAGAATCGTGCTTCGTGTTTGTCGAGAGAAAGGACTATATTATTTAGACAGCCGTACGACGCCTAAAAGTGTAGTACCCAAGCTAGCTGCAGAACTTGGCGTCCCTTTTTTAGAAAATGAGATGTTCTTTGACGATATCTATACAACCCAACACATTACGAAGCAAGCGAACCTTTTTGTTAAACGATTAAAACAAGATAAGGAAATTATTGCGATTGGGCATGTCGGCATTACCGGGAAGCAAATGGTGAGCGTTTTAAAAGAGTTTATCCCTGTTTATAAAGATGAAGCACAATCTGTTCCATTGTCAGAATTAATCCCTGAGTATGAAATGGTAAATGAACGATTTGAATAGCGAATCCAAAAATAGGATTGTCCACGCGACAGCTGAAGGAAGATAACTGATTAAAAAAGACTACCAAATAAAGTTACTTTGGTAGTCTTTTTTAACTATTCATGTAGTTGATTGGGTAAGTATGGATCCCTGAATTAATTTGAGTTCTTATTTTGTTTCTTCTTTCTCCAAAGCCAAATACCGAGAGCAAAGAAAATAATGTACAACATGATGGGTATAACAAGTATTGGTGCCATAATACACGTCCTTTAAAATAAGCTGTTATAAGCGGAGGTGTCAATTTTCATCTCTGCTAGTTTTTTTCTTAAAAATTTATGATCTCTTTTAGGAGTAGCTAATATATAGCCTCGAATCACTTGGTCTTGGGAGATTAATGATGTTTTTTCCATTAATGCAAGTTCACCAATCTTACCAGCAATTTTTTGTCGTGCTACATCTCGAAATAGCTCTGGGACTGGGCTTACGAGTTCTTCTAATAAGGCTTTCTCCCCGGGCTGCCATAAGTGAAGAGATTCTTTTATATAATGATCTTGCCAATCAAGTATGGAACGACCATCCTCTTTGGGAAGTCGTTTTAAAAACTTTCGGAACATAAAAAATCCACCGATAGCAAATAAGGAAATTAAAATAAATCCCCATAGTATAAAAAAGTATATAAACCAATCTTCCATATAACAATCACTCCAGTTAATTGCACTTTTCTTCTTCTCTCATTATAGAATACAACCCCTTTAGTGACAAGGAATGAAATGTGGTGACCTGGGTGAAAAAAATACAGAAGAAAATATACCGGAAGAAATAGTTTTTTTTAGCAGAGACTTCCTGTATGCTGTTAGATAGACTATCTAAAAAGGGGATTTTAATGGTGCATGTGAAAACACCTTTTAGCAGGGCAATCGTTTTCGCTTTATTTCTATCCTATCTATCATTTCTTCTCTACTTACTCTACTTTTCTGAATACCGATCTTATGTGGGTTCATTAGAAGAGCGAAGCGTTAATCTCCTACCGCTAAATACGATTTCAGATTATATAGTAACGTTTGAACGATTTCATTTTCGAATACTGACAGACAATTTCTTTGGAAATATCATTGCCTTTATGCCATTTGGCTTTTTGGTACCGATATTGTGGACTAAGCTACAAAAATTACGTTCAGTTGCTTTATTATCCGCTTTCTTTTCTCTCACGATTGAAGTCGTTCAGTATATCACAAAGCTAGGGGCTTGTGACATTGATGACATTATACTTAACACAGCTGGTGGAATAGTAGGGTATCTGGGATATAAGTTTATTTTAGGTTTAAATCAAATAGTGAAGACTGTTTAGGATGTCGACAGTCGTGTAAAAGTTATAATACGTAACTAACAATTCGTGACATTCTTTTTGATTTTAGGTTAAAGCGGCAGGGGAAAATTTCTGATTCGTAATGAGGAAGGTAATCCAAGAGATAATGGGGAAGAAAATACGATTAAGTGGAGATGTTTGTTTTTGGAAGAGATAAAGAAGTAAGGTGAACCTGAGTTTGAGGGGAACAAATTTTAACGAAGAGAGCTTTGACTACAGAAGTGAAGCAGTAAAAGGGAAGATTTTATTAAACAAAAAGGAAGACTGAGATAATAGGACTAGAAGATGAATGTAAGTATATCATAGCTTACTAGTGATGAAGGCCAGGTCTACCGAAGAATTAATCACATGAATGATAGAAGGAGGAATGCAGAGTGTTGAGTATTTATTTAACTCGTCATGGAGAAACAGAATGGAATACAGAACATCGTTTGCAAGGGACAAAGGATTCGGCGTTAACGGAAAAAGGTGTGAACGCAGCAACGGCTTTAGGAAAGCGCTTGACTTCTGTTCCGTTTGACGCTGTGTATACAAGTTCTAGTAATCGGGCACGCACGACGGCAAAAATTCTAGTGAACCATCAATATGATTTGATTACTCCAACGGATGCCTTGAAGGAAATTAATTTCGGTCAGTGGGAAGGGAAGACAAGTGATGAAATTCAAGAGGAGTATCCAGCGGAATTTGATGCTTTTTGGAATAGCCCTCATACATACAATCATTTGCCTCATCAAGGCGAAGCATTGCAAGTGTTTCAACAAAGAATTGAAAAGGCTTTACTTGAAATCACACAAAATCATACAACTGGAAATGTGTTAATTGTCGCTCATGCAGTGGTGATTAAAGTGATTCTGACCATGATTAAACAGACATCGTTAGAGTATCTATGGGACCCACCTTTTATTGAGGGAACTAGTTTAACGTTGATCAAAGTCCAAAATGGGGAGTTCCACTTAGAATTGGTCGGAGATATGAGTCATGTAGAAAAACAATTGACAGGATCTAACTATGAATAAGCATACTATTCCATATAAACTTTATCCTGTGACAGATGCTGATAAACGGAGGACGATCGTTTTGTATCATGGTTGGGGCTCATCTGTTGCTAGCTATGATAATTGGGGGAAAAGCCTTTCGGCAAAAGGGTTTCAAGTCGTTATCCCTGAGCTATTGTATCACGATACCCGCTCACCTCTTCAGAACTACCATGATAAATCAGTGCTGAATGAGTATTTCTGGAAGGCTGTTTTCTGGATGATAGATGAAGCGAGAGAGTTTTTACTACCATTCTATGAGAAACGAGAGGACATTATCTTAATTGGAAGTTCTTTCGGGGGATTTATCGCGAGTGGAATATTTTCTTCTATTCCTTATCTAGGTGGACTCGTCAACATTAACGGAACAGGAGCGTTTTGTTCATTTGAAAATAACATTCGTGCTTTTTCCGGAGAAGCCCCCTTATCTGGGGGCGAATTACAGAAATTCCTCACATATGATCCACTAGAAAAAAGAGTGAATAAAGCTCCTATCTTACTCTTACATGGAGATCTTGATTCAGTCATTCCAATACAATCGAAGAGAGAATATGAGCAATATTTGAGGCGTTCAACGGATACTGTAAACTTCATAACGTATAAAGATGTTAACCATACGATTACATTGGAGATGGAACAGGATCTATTTGATTGGCTGGAACGTCATTATGAAAGATGAATTACATAAGGGGGGGAATGACTCCCTCCCTATTTGTTAAAGGGAATTAACTTTAAACACGTTTGGTTGGTAAGAAACCATTTACATAACCTTTTATAAACGATCTGGTTTATTTCTTTATTCCCCTTCTCGTAGCTATTCATAGGTCATTCTATGTGGATTCACTTTTCTGAATTTTCTGCTACAATCAATCCATCCTTAAATTATTTTCTGCCATCAATCAGACTGTGATCGGTACGTTGAAAATAATTGTGAACTCTTTCTTTAGGACGAGAGAGTTCTTAGGTTTAATTATCCAAAGGAAGAAAAATACACTAAGTGAAGTAATATAAACCCTCATGTTGAGATGTTTCTATCTTTCATGAGGGTTTTGTAAATAATGATTAATTAGCGGGTAAGTTACTTTACCTTTCAATTTTCACAATAAAATTAAGGCTGAGTAATGACTCTACTAATCTGCATGACTTAAGCGATGGACGACTTCTTCAGTAAAACGAGTAGCTTCCTCTAAAAAAGGATAATGATTGCTGTTCTCAAAAATAATTAGAGTAGATTGAGGAATCTTTTCATGCATTTCTTCTGAATATTCAAGGGGGCATTGAACATCGAATCGACCACAAACGATTAACGTTGAGGTGGAGATGAGTTTCAGTTTTTTCGTAATGTCAAATAGTTGAATCTCACGATTAAAATAGTCCATTCTCGCTGCTGACAATCCTTTGTTTATTTCTTTTGAAAAATACGTTTTATACTTGTCTGGTTGATGAAGAGATAGCTTTATTCGTTTAATTTTGGATTTTTTTCTTTCCTTTGGAGAAAGATGTTTCTGTTTTAGCTGGATGTTTAATTGCTGCATTTCCTGGAACTTTGGGTGTTCTTGGTGGTAGATGCAGCTTGATGAAAAAGTAAAGTAATCACGTGCAGCAGCGCCTACTAATAGTAACTGATCTAAGCTTTTAGAACAGAAGATGCCATAAACAGCCCCAAGCATACCACCCGTCGAGTGGCCCGCAAATGTCCACGAGGATAGTCCAAGTGCCTCGCGGATGGCTTCTAAGTCAAATACGGTTTCTAGCATGCTAAGCTGATAAGGTTCTATAGCCTTAACAGAAGATCCTGTTTCTCGTAAGTTTATTAAGTAAACTTGGAATGAACACGTGAATGAGTCAGCAAAATAATCACCACTATGATTGAAGATGGAGTATAAGTGTGTTACACAAAGGGGCTTTCCGCTCCCTTTAATAAATATCTCAAATGAGCCTCGATTCGTATTAACTATTTTTCTTTGCCAAATTTTCATCTATTATCTCAAGTCTCCTTTATGACAAAATAACGATTGATTTGCTAATTGTAAAAAAATGAAATAATTCTCTAAAATTGTGACATATTAAAGATTAAAAAGAAAGTCGGGATAATCGTGAAGAAATTCCTAGCATTCTTCCTTTTTCTATTATTGCTAACTTTGACAACGGGATGTCAGTTTGTTGAAAAAGTCAATGTTAGAAAAGAGATGGTAACCTATATAGATTCCATGAATAAGATTATCGATCAGCTAGCAGTGGAAGAAAGAAGTTATAAAGAGGATTATGTTGAGGAGGAAGAAAATGATGAGGCATTTACTTATATAGAAGAACAATACATTCCAGCTTATGAACAGGCAATCAAAGAAATTAAAGCGATACCAATTGAAACAGAAGAGATGCAAGAAATACGAACTCTTATTGTTCAAGCCTATCAACTTAACATACAAGCCGTTAAAACAGATAAGGAAGCGTATGAAACTGGCGATAAAGAATTAACGCTAAAATACGATGAAATTGAAACTAAAATGGAAGAATTATACGCAAGGCACGATGATGAAATGAAGCGACTCGGTGAAGAATACGGTGTTGAGATAACCTTTGAGGAAGAAAGAGGGTAGTAAATTAAATAATTGTAAAATTATAGACGTAAAATTCTGAAGAATTTAGAAAAATCTCTTTACCTATTGGGAATTCAATGGTAAGATTTAATCGATAGTTATACACGTTGTACAAACTAAACAACGTGATACTATTTTTTCGTACCAATTACATATAAACAGGAAAGGGAGAATACCGTATGAAGAAATTATGGTGGTTAGGTCTTGCTTCACTATTAATCGTCCTTGCTGGTTGTGCTGGCGATGAAAAAGCTGACGAAGGTGAAAAAGACAAAGAAAAAGAAGAAGCAATGGACGACACAAAAGTTGATGCTGAAGGAGCAGTTTTAGATTTATATTTATCTGTTGCTAACGACATTAACGCTCAAGACTCTGCGTTAAATGCTGTTGAGCATGCTTTTGCTGAGGAAGATCCTGAAGTACTTAAAGAAAATAAAGAAGCTGCTGACTATGCCGCAGCAACTGAAGCTGCTGAAAAAACAGCAGAAGCTGTTCGTAACGTTGAAGTTGCAGACGATTTAGGAGACTATAAGGAAGACTTCCAAGCTGTACTAGACACTCTTGCTGAGTCTTATGATATGAAAGCAGAAGAATTAAAGAAAGAAGCAGACCTAAACTTTGAAGCAGCAGATGCTAAGTTAACAGAAGCTGAAGAAAAGCTTAATGTTATTTTTGAAGAAGCTGGACATGAAAACGTAGGACTTATTGGTCAAATAGGTTAATAGAGAGAGTAATCTCTTCAAAAAAGACCTGAGACAGGAATGTCTCAGGTCTTTTTAATGTCTAGAGTGCTACTAACGCACTTTTCGTCTTCTTCAACAAAGATTTTATGAGAAAATATAGGCAAAAAAAAAACGCTTAGAAAGAATAAGCGCATATGTAAGAGGGGTCATAATTCCCATTTATCGTTAATTAATAAACTGATTACACTGGGAATCATCATACTTTTTTCCCCATTTGGAGAATATAAAATTAGCAGGTTACTCACTTCTAAAATTTCTATTTTCTTCTTGGTCCTTAATTCAAGTACGAGTTCTGAATAAGCCTGTTCACGTATGTATGAGTTTTCAAACTCATAAATAATAAGCTCTTCCTTCTCCCATTCATAAACTGTAGGCTCCTTATTTTGCAGCAGTTGAAAAGCGGAAGTGGATAGTTTGAAATGTATGCCTTCCTCTTTAAAAAGCTGTAATATATCCTCTGTAGTAAGATTTTTTCCTTGATCGTAAGCGTACAAACATGAAAATAATGCAACAATTGTTAGAAAAGAAACGGTTAGTAATGTTTTTTTGTGTAAAATCAATCTTTTCACCTGGCATTCTTTACAATAGTAATGAATTAATGGAAAAGAGCTATCTCAGCACCCTTCTCCATTAATTAGAAATTATAACATAAAATGTGTAGGTTTCATCAGACTTTATGATCATATTTGGAAATTATCACCCTTTTAGTCGGTCGGGTAAGGTTTTAATGGACACGATAACATCTTCTAACTTTCGCTCAATTCGATGAAGTAAATACAGCGTGACGATAATAGGAAAACCAACCTCGGAGATTAAGGGCAGTAATTCAGTCAACTTAATTCCTCCTTTCATTTATTAAAGCCAGTGCCAGAATATTCTACTGACACTGACGTTTAAATGTCTTTTTACCCCAAAAGACAAGGAGCGTTCTCGCTATCGCTCTTTACTCTAGTGGAAATTCTGTCACATTGCGCTCTAATAGGCGTGCTGCTTTAGCAGTTTTATAAGCACCAGATGAACTTTGAAAAACATTATTGGCAATGATTGTATCCATTACTTGTTTCACAGCCAACTCATCTACAGGTTCAATCGGATCATCCAATGATAATCTAACAGTTTTCCCTTCTTCTGATAAAAAATGAAGTTCCAATGATTTCGCCACGTGTCTCACCCCTCTTCTTTTTAATCTCTTATTCCTTATTCATTTAGGTCGTATGCTTCATTTAACTCTACTTTAAACAGTGACTTAGAGCATAAAGATGCAATTGCTAGGGCGGAAGCATAAATTTCGTCAGTACTAACATTTAGTTGAACATTACTGTACGACTTTCCTTTAATAATCGGTTTTCCTTCACTATCAAACCCGTAATCATACTCTAAGCGTAAACGAGAATCCTTGAGATCAGCTGTTGCCATTTTTATCACCCCCTTTCACCCTTTATATAGGCTGAAGAAGGAAAAAAAGATACCATAAAATACGATGAGAAGAGAGAATGTTAGCAGAAAAAGCAGGTTTTCTCCTTCTGTAGGAAAAAAAGATTGCCTATCATTAAAAAGAGGAATCTATTAAAAAGAACGTATGTTTTGAGTGTGGTATGATAGATAGTAAATATTCGATTCTAGGGGGGCAACATGAAAATTATTCATACAGCCGATTGGCACTTAGGCAAGCTCGTTCATGGCCTTTATATGACAGATGATCAACGAGAAGTATTAAACGAATTCTCTCAGCTTGTAGAGGAGGAACGTCCCGATGCGGTTGTCATTGCTGGAGATTTATACGACCGAAGTGTTCCGCCGACAGCAGCCGTACAGTTATTAGACGAAATATTATTTAAGATAAATGTCGAATTGAAAACACCCGTCATTGCTATTTCAGGAAATCATGATTCTGCAGAGCGGTTGCATTTTGGTTCTTCTTGGTATAAACAGAATCATTTTTATTTACAAGGTAAACTAGATTCCGAATTTAGTCCTATTAGATTAGGAGGATTGAATTTTTACACCATTCCATATGCGGAGCCAGGAACGGTACGCCAACTATTGGAGGATGACAGTATTCATTCTCATCAAGATGCGATGAAGACTATTGTTGGAAAAATTGAAAACCAAATGAATCCAAATGAAACAAATGTCTTTGTAGGACATGCTTTTGTACTGGGAGGAAAAGAAACAGATTCTGAAAGAACACTTTCAGTTGGAGGGTCGGGGGCTGTTGCTTCAGACGTTTTTGCTCCGTTTGATTATACCGCTTTAGGTCATTTACATAGCCCTGATGCGATTAAACATGATTCCATTCGGTATTCAGGCTCATTAATGAAGTACTCTTTTTCAGAGGCGAAGCAGCGAAAGAGCGTTTCGATTATTGAATTTAATGAAAAGGGTGGCTTTTCAATAGAAGAAAAATGTCTTCAACCAAAGCGGGATATGCGTGAAATCGAAGGAATGCTAGACGAATTATTGGATCCAGATTACTATCAATCACAGAAGGTGGACGATTATTTAAAGGTTAATCTTCTAGACGAAGGAGCTTTGATTGACCCAATCAATAAATTAAGAAAAGTATATCCGAATGTTCTTCATTTAGAGCGGAAAATTGAAAATGTAGATGCGAGAAAAAAAAGAGAGTATTCGCCTTCTCATCACGATAAGAAATCTGATTTAGATTTATTTCAACAATTTTATGAAGAGATGACGACACAAACTTTTTCTGAATCAAAAAGAGTTACGATGAGTAAGATTATGCAGCATGTAAAAAGGGAGGTTGAAAGTCGATGAAACCACTTCGATTAACGATGCAAGCTTTTGGTCCTTATGCTGGAATAGAGGTCATCGACTTTACACAATTACAAAGTCGTACGATGTTTGTTGTTTCAGGTAAAACAGGCTCTGGAAAAACAACGATTTTTGATGGTATTTCCTTTGCAATTTACGGGAAGGCAAGTGGAGATAACCGCATCGGATTGGAGTTGCGTAGTCAATTTGCGAAAGCCGATGTTTTAACAGAAGTCCACCTAGTTTTTAGTTTAAAAGGGAAAACGTATGAAATTCGCAGGTCACCTCAGCAGGAAAGAAAGAAAACACGCGGAGACGGCTTTCGTCTAGTAAATGCCACTGCTGAGCTATATCAATATAATGAAGATGGCGAAAAAGTGTTAATTGCGGCTTCCATTCGAGAGACAGACGAAAAAATAAGTGAAATTATCCAGTTGGATGCAAATCAGTTTCGCCAGATTTTAATGCTACCACAAGGCGAATTTCGTAAACTATTAATCGCTGATAGTAAAGATAAAGAGCAAATCCTTCAGAAACTTTTCCATACAGAATTTTATCAAGCAATTCAAGAAAAGCTGAGAGAGCAAGCGACTGATTTAAGGCAAAGTGTTGAGCATTCAAGCGCGGAGCGTTCACGTCTGTTGAAAAATGCGGATGTATCTAATCTAGAGGAATTATCGAATGCACTAACAGAAGATGAAGTAAATGTCTCCTTAATTCTACCTTTACTTAGTGAAGAGATTCAATTGATGAAAACAAAATTGGATAAAAGAGAAGTGGAAAGAAAAAATGTCCAAAAAAATCGAGATGAGCTTCAACAGAAAATGCTCGAAGAAAGAAATAGGCTTGCTCAATTTGAACAAAGAGCCACTTTACAACATCGCCTAGAGCAATTGAATGGAATGACGGAAGTCTTTACGAATAAAGAAAAAGAGGTAAAACTCGCACAAAAAGCTGCTCTGCTTCAAAAACAGGATGAACTATGCCTACGGCTTAAAAAAGAGCTAGACAAAATTAATTCGAAAGTAAAACAACTGCAACAGGATGTTGAACAAGGAGAAAAAGCGCAACAAGAAGCAGAGAGTATGTACCAAGCCGAAGTGAAAAAGGATTCGCTTCGTGAAAAAGCATTAAACGAGAAAAATCATTTAATGTCGTTGCAAAATGCTGTGGAGTCCTATTCATCTCAAAAGGTAGCTACGGAGAAGCTACAACTTCGCGTCCAAGAACTTACGACCAAAAGTGAGCAAAAGGAAGATAGCTTAAAGGGACTGATACAAGAGATGGTCAAGATGGAGGAACAGCTGACTACGCTTAGTGATATAAAGCTACAAGCTGTGCAATTAGACCGTCAAATTGAAAAAAATGATGGTTCTTTAAAGAGCTTGCGACAGTATTCAGATTTAATAGAGAAGAAAAGGTCTTTAACGAATAATTTAACAAATATCCTTGATCGCCAAGAATATCAACAAAAGGTGTTAGCAGATCATATAGCAACCTTTGCTTATTTAGAGGAGCAATGGAAGCAAGCTCAAGCAAGTATACTCGCTAAACAGCTTGTCGAAAATAATGCTTGTCCTGTTTGTGGATCAGAACATCACCCACAGCCAGCACTTGAAAAATTGAAGCTCCCTAGTGAAGGGGAATTGAATGCGGCAAAAGAGGCTGTTTCAAAAGCAGAGGTTGAACTAGCAAATATAGAAAGAGAAAGGATTACACTAGAATCAAAGCAGGCTTCACTTAAGGAGAGGATGGTAGAGCTAGAAGAAGATATTTCGGACACCATATCAACCTTTTCTTCAGAAGGAATAGAAGAGCTTATCTATCAAAAACAATCTGAACGAGATCGATTGATTCGAGCAACGGATAAAATCCACAAACAAATACAATCGCTAGAGCAGTTAACACACGAATTTCAAAAGGTAAAAGCAAGAAAAGAAAAGGAAGAATTAGCTAAAGAGCAATTGCACCGTGAGCGGGAAGAAGCACATGCAAATTACCTTTCACAAAAAGCATCGTTACAACATCTAGAGCAACAAGTACCGGAGCATTTGAGGATTCAAGAACATTTTAAGGAAGTCCTTAACGTGGCAGAGAGAACCTATCGTGAACTTGTTGAGGTGTTTGAATTATCGAAAGAAAAGCTTCAACATGCTACCCAATCGTTACAAGTATTGAAAGTGCGCATGGCGGATGCAAACGATCAAGTAGCGATGAAAGAGGCAGAATTACAAGAAGAAAGGAACTTATTTGTTTCGATTTTAGCTAAAGAAGGATTTGAAAATTATAAAGCATACACTTTAGCCAAAAGGTCAGAAGAACAAATTGAATATTTAGAAAAGGAAATTCGCCAATTTCATGAAGAGAAGCGATCCGTTACAGACCAAATTTCTGTTTTAAATCGTGCACTCGGTGAAGCACTGCCGCCTAAAATCGAAGAAACAGAAAAGCAAATGAAAGAATGCGAAGAGTTATTGGCTGTTCTTCAAGAACAAGTAATGAACATGAAGCAAACCATTCAGCATAACGAATCGATTGTGAAGGCTGTTTTAGAGATTAATGAAACCATCAAAGAGCTAGAAGAAACATATAAAATAATTGGACATTTAGCGGAAATAGCGAGAGGACAAAATACTCATCGAATAACATTTGAAAGGTATGTACTTGCTTCGTTTCTAGATGACATTCTTCAAGTGGCTAATGGCCGTTTAACGAAAATGACGTCAGGCCGGTATCAGCTATTACGAAAAATGGATCGAGCAAGAGGAAACGTTCAAAGTGGGTTAGAGATTCTCGTGTTTGATCAATACACGGGTCAAGAGAGGCATGTCAAAACGCTTTCTGGAGGAGAGAGCTTTAAAGCATCTCTCGCCTTAGCATTAGGACTAGCAGATGTTGTACAACAACATGCTGGAGGTGTTTCACTTGAGACGATTTTTATTGATGAAGGGTTTGGCACACTTGATCCAGAATCATTAGATCATGCTGTTGAAGCATTAATGGATATCCAAAGTAGTGGTCGATTAGTAGGAGTGATTTCTCACGTTCCAGAATTAAAGGAGCGCATTGATGCTCGACTGGAAGTTGTATCGACTCAAGCAGGGAGTACAACGCATTTTGTCTTAAGATAAAAAAATAAAAGCTTTCTGTCAGGCTGTCGACTTTGTCGACAGCCTTTTTCCATGTATTAATTTTTTGTTATTAACTTATAGTTTATTGTGAGGTAGCATAGAACCATAAAGGTGATGAAGGAGGAAAGTAAATGGAAAGAGAAATTAACTTTAGAATGGCTACTGAACAAGATTTAGATAAAATTGTTAAGATGCTTGCTATGGATTCTTTAGGAAGTAAAAGAGAACGGTATGAACAACCACTTCCAGTAAGTTACATTAACGCATTTCAAGCCATTACGTCGGACCCTAATAATGAATTAGTTGTCGCATGCCGTCACAACGAAGTGATTGGCGTTCAACAAATTACATTTACACCCTACCTAACACATCAAGGTAGTTGGAGAGCTACGATAGAAGGGGTTAGAACCTTATCTTCTGAAAGGGGGAAGGGAATAGGAAGTGAACTAATACGTCTGGCCATTCAACGTGCAAAAGAACGTGGCTGTCACATCGTTCAACTCACGACAGATAAAGAACGAAAGGATGCTTTACACTTTTATGAAGCGTTGGGCTTTAAACCAACACATGAAGGGTTAAAAATGCACTTATAATTCAATCTCTTTTCAAACAATGAGCCAATCTTGGATTACTTAAAATTGAGTAGACGGTATAAAGGGAACTTCTCGTAGAATGAACTACATAAATGGGATAAAATGTTAATGTGAGATGTATCCAACCGATGAAACAGTAGCAATAGAACTATTTAGTGCTACATCATCTAATATAGGAGGGGGAGTATGGGATGTGAATAAATTATTTTTAGCTTTATTAATGCTAATCATCATAGGTTCCTTAATTGCTTGTACGAATAATGAAGGGGAAAGTGAAGAAGAAGCAACAGTGCAAGAGGCTGTTAGACAAGTAAGCACAAATGAGATTGAAGATGAGATTCTTGAAGACAACTGGGATCTGTCTTCAATCTTTGAACATTCGGTTGTGCTTGAAAATGGTCAAGAAAGTTATAAGGTGGTAGGGAATCAAAGCACACTAGGCTTTACTGGTCCATTACCAACGGTAGCGAATAAAACGCAAAAGTATTTTTGGTTTTATTTTGGAAATGAAACTATTTACGATAAACCAGTAGATGTAAAAGCGATAAAAAAAGGAGAAAAAGAGCTTATTGATGTATTTTCAGGTACCTTTCATAAAGGGGCTGAATTAGGACCAGGTATCGTGAATATGCCCTCGCATTTAAGATTTCCATCAAAAGGAGTATGGAAAGTCCTCGTATATATAGACGATGACTTGTATGAAAGCATTGTGGTAGAGGTTGAATAATAAATGCTCATCATTAACGATAAGTAGGCATCTCAATAGTGGTGATGAGTACGAATAAGAAATGGTTGTAAGAGGTTACTAATATCCCCATCAGTATCCCTACTAAAATTTGTATAGAGAACGATATAGCCTCGATGATGATGAATGATAAGAATGAGTTTGGTTTCAGTTCCTCAACAATAGAAGAATGGAAAGTGTTTGTTTTTAACGTTGAAGTTTAGAAGTATGGTGATAGAGAGGAATTATTCTTTACCTAGCTAACGAAAGAGATACCGTTAAATACTTTTCCAAAGGAAATTTAATGGCTACACTATGGAGAAATCCTTTAGGATGGGGGATGTATGCAATAGCTAGCAGTAGGGGTTTGGAGAGAAACAATTGGAAATATTGAAAACGGAAAATATAATCCATCTTTAAAATTAGCCATAGACATTGCTAAGAATTTAATGGTATCTGTAGAAGAATTGTTTTTGTTTGAAGACTGATTTTATCTTCTGATATCATGAGAGCTTCAATAAATAATTCTATTGTTCATCTTTAATGGTGAAGTGTATAATCTTCCTTTATTCTAAGCATACTTTAGTAGCAAATAGTAAAATGCAGGAGGACAAATAATGGCTACAAATGACTCTCAACAAAACACAAATACACCGAGTAGACTAGAAAAGGGACAGAATTATAAAAAGGTTGTACTTGAACCTGAAGCACAGGAGTTTGTTGAGTCGACAAAGAATCCACCTTTTTTATTTGAGCTTGAGCCAGAGGAAGGTCGAAAAGCAGTTGATGAGGTACAATCTTCACCTATTGAGAAAAAGCCAGTAGATATTGAAGAGATGATGATTGATGGTGGACCAACAGGGAAAGTATCCGTTCGAATTTTAAAACCAAAGGATGCACCACCTAACCTTCCTATCATTCTATATACACACGGCGCTGGCTGGGTCTTTGGAAATTCACATACACATGATCATTTAATAAGGGAATTAGCTGTTGGTTCACAGTCTGCTGTAGTATTTACAAATTATAGTCTATCCCCTGAAGCGAAATACCCTATTGCAATTGAAGAAGTATATGCCGTTTTAGAATGGGTTTCAAAAAATGGACAAGACTATGGGATGAATCCTAATAAAATTTCAGTTGCAGGGGATAGTGTTGGTGGTAACATGTCTGCAGCGATTACTCTTATGGTAAAGGAACGTAAAGGACCGAAAATTTATAAGCAACTTCTATTCTATCCTGTAACGGATGCATCATTTAACACTGGTTCTTACGAGCAATTCAAAGAAGGATACTTTTTACGTCGAGATGGAATGCAATGGTTTTGGGATCAATATACAACAAATGATGAAGAACGGAATGAAATTACGGCTTCTCCATTGCGCGCCAATACGGAACAATTAACAGGACTTCCAGAAGCTTTAATCATTACTGCTGAAGCAGATGTACTACGTGATGAAGGTGAGGCTTATGCAAATAAGCTAAGAGAAGCAGGAGTTGACGTAACAGCTGTTCGTTTTCAGGGAATTATTCATGATTTTGTTATGTTAAACGCGTTAGCAGAAACGGATGCTGCAAAAGGTGCTTTAACACTTGCAAACTCATGGTTAATTCAATGAAGTTACTAAATGCTCCTGCTGATCAAATAAAGAATCTTCTATTAGCGCTAATTCATGGCCAATTGAATGATTAAACTTCACCATTTCCATTGGGATATAAGGGAAAGAAAAGTATCTCCCCATGCAAATTACCATTAACCTTAAGCTAATCTCCTTACATAGTATGTGGGAGATTTTTCTATGAAAACATAGAAGGAAGAATTAGATTTCATGTAGGCTATTTAATGTAATAATATTTGGAAGTCGTATACTGATTGAAAAACAAAAAAGCTATCTTTGTATATAAATTAAGATAGCTTTAACTGCCTTGAAATGATTATAAGAAATTCATCATAGAGTAGTAAGTCTTTTTATCTATGTACCAAATAGCATTTATCCAACTGTTTAAACGGTATAGTCGAAAAAGTTTTTGATTTCATTAATAAGTTCCTTTGAGTGGTCGAACATCATAGCATGTGATGTTTCAGGAATAACAACCGTTTTACTATTATTTAGTTTACGCTCAACATTCTTTATAAACGCTAACTTCTCGTTAAGCTCACCTTCTTTTTCTGCTGGTAGAAATAACACGCTACAATGAATATTTTCATACAAATGTTCTATTTTTTTATCATAAAGATCTTCAGCAATTTGTCGAAGCGTATCTCTCTTAGATATAAAAGTTACCCTCCCATTCTTTAGTTTTCGAGGCTCAAAATCTTTCATCACCATTTCACGTTCTTTATTCCAAGGAAGCCAGTTTTCCTTCATATGCTGTATCAGCGTTTCCCTTGACTCAAATTCCTGTTCAGGAGCAGAAAAGTATTTATTTAAATACTCTTCTTTTGGTTCTAGATTGGCCCTTTCTGATTTATCAACTAATGCTCCCTCGGAATTCACTAAAGAAAGAGCCCTTTCAGGGTACATAGATGCAAACCTAGTACCAATATAACAACCTAATGAGCTTCCAACGATATTGACTTTTTCAATTTCAAGAGCATCTAGCACCACCCGAACATCTTGAACAAAGGTATCAAGTTGATATCCCGTTGCAGGCTGATCGGATTTACCATGTCCTCGTAGGTCTATCGCGATTACACGGTATTTTTCAATAAAGCTCGGAATAATGCTTCTCCAAATGGCAGAACTCCCACCCATATAGTGGAGGAGTAGCAACGGTTCGCCAGTCTGGCTATATTCATACACCTTAATTTTAACGCCATTTGAATCAATCATATGTTCCTTCATCAAAATAACCTCCTATTATTACCTTATCTGTTAATATTTTTGAAAATTCGTGACTTCAACTATATCTTATCGTATATTGGTGACAGATAACGTCACTAATATAGGAGATATTTTTATGTCTAGAAGTGGAAGGTTACTTGAATTATTAATTTCATTAAATACAAAACACCGATTTACCGTTCAAGAATTAGCAGATGAGTTTTCTGTATCAAGAAGAACGATGCTTAGAGACTTACATTTATTAAGTGAAATGGGGGTTCCTCTATTTTCTTCGTCTGGACCGAATGGCGGATATAGTCTTATAAGAAAACAGGAATTGCCACCTATACCTTTAACAACTGAAGAAGCGACCGGGCTGCTCTTATCGTATGAAATAATAGAGCAGCATGACGGACCATTTAAATATGAAAATTTGTCTACGCTTACTAAAATACGTGCGACCATGTCTGTCGAAATGCTTCAAAAAGTCGAACAATTAAAATCTCGATTAGCAATTGAATTTCCTCGAAGAAGCGTTAATAACTATTATCTAAAAGATATATTGCAAGCGTCACTAGAAAGAAATCATTTGGAGATTGAATATGAATCGCGCTCTGGGTTTTCAACTCGGACCATTTTTCCTTTCGGGCTTTTTTTGTCTAATGGATTATGGTACGCTCTTTCATTTTGTTATAGGCGTAACAGTACGGTGACGTTTCGCGTTGATCGGATTGTTTCTCTCAAAGTTAGTCAACAGTCTATTGAACCTATTTCTACTAATATGACAGTCGAAAAATGGTTAAAACAATCCGATTCTTCAACAAAGGAATTGACTTTAAAGGCTCAATTAACGAAACTTGGCTGTAAAATATTAGATCCGCATCCTTTAGGAGAATGGATAGAAATGAATCCTGATGGTACTGGAGCAATTGAAGAAAGAATCAAAGAATCAGATATTCACTATGTAGGAAGGCAGTTCCTTAGTCTTGGTGCTGAAATCATAATTGAGCAACCAGTTGAATTAATCCAATTTATTCAGGAAGAAGCAGTTAAGCTAATCAATCAATATTCGAAAGTGTAAAAGATATATTGATATAGAGAAAACATGTAAAAAAACTAACATTGAAAAGAGAAGTGAATCCATAGCTGGGAGCACTCTTTTGATAGCATCTTTTTGAGCAAAACACGATTGATGAATAATTGAAGCGTGGAATTGAAAAAGTTGTTATTTGCGAGGCAAGTACTATAAGCCTTTTCATCATTTTAATCGTATTTCTTTCACCTTTTCTCCTATGTATTTATATTTCTAGAATAAAAAACATAATATTTGGGATTATATCTTTCTTTTATAATTAATTTCCAATACGATAGAAGAGAAAGTGAATGGGAGGAGAGTCGGGCGATGACATGGTTGTATATTAGTTTAATTCCCGTAGCTGGAATCGTTTCTTTTGGCTGGAGCTGGTATCGATTATTAGATTTTAATTCGTATAAAAAACCACATAGAGAAGGTACTTTTATAAGCTTTATCATCTTTCTGGTCGGTTCGTTATGGTCGTTCTTTACAGTAGAGGATACAGCTCAAGCATTAGTACGAATCTTATTTTATTTAATAGCTTTTCTTGTGTTGTTATTTTTGAATGGGTCTATTTTACGATATTTATTTGAAAAGAAAACGAAAGAAAACGAATAGATGAGAACAATCGGGATTGATGCAGGGGGAACACTAGCAAAAATTACGTATATAGAAAAGGGACGCTTTCAGTATAAATGGTTTTTGATGAATCAAATTGAAAAATGGCTGCCATGGCTGCAATTTACAGCAGGGGAAGCAAAGTTTCATGTGACAGGTGGGAAAGCAACAAAATTAATGAATAGGTTAGACAATGTATTGAGTGTCCCAGAATTTACTGCCATGGCAGAGGGGACGCGCGTGTTATTAAGGGAGGAAGGAAGAAAGCTAGACCGTTTTATTCTTGTTAGCATTGGCACAGGCACATCTATATATTTGGTCGATCCAAAAAACGAAGAACGTGTGGCAGGGACTGCTCTTGGTGGAGGAAGCTTATTAGGGTTAGGAAAGCTCCTTACAAATGCGCAATCCTTCCAAGAAATAATGGACCTAGCAGCTAAGGGAAAGCGACAACAAGTTGATTTAGTCGTGCAAGACCTATACGATGATACCGTACCACCGATTCCTGGAGATTTAACGGCAAGCTATTTTGAAAAAGCGCATCACCTCGATATGAAGAAAGAGGATTTAGCCGCAGCACTTATCAATATGATTGGTGAGTTGATTATCAGTTTAGCTTTTGAGGCGGCGAAGCAGCATCAATTACAAAGTATCGTTTTTGTTGGAAGTACACTTCAGCAAAATAAGCTACTAAAGGAAGTTTTATCACGGTTTGAAAAGATGCTTCATTATGAAGCAATCTTTATAGAAAAGGGTGCATTTGTTGGAGCAAGAGGGGCCTATCATTTCCACACTACTTAATTCACACTTTGTTCATTGAGTTTTTGTCTGTGATGAGATAGTATAGACCATGCAAAAGTGAATGGTAACACAGTAGGGGGTATGTACATTGTTTAATGCAATCAAGAAGAGCAGCATGATCATGATTTCTGCTCTCGTACTATTAGCAGCATGTAGTAATAGAGACTTTGAACCAGAGATGGAAAAAAAGATAAATGATTTTTCCGTCACGGACCAAAATGGAGAACCTTTTGAATTAGCTGATCTAAAAGGGAAAGTGACGTTAGTTGATTTTATCTTTACTAATTGTGAAACAGTTTGTCCCCCAATGACGTTTAATATGTCGAAAATCCAACGGATGTTAGCTGATGAAGGGGTAACCGACTACCAAATTGCGTCGTTTAGTGTGGACCCAGAGAGGGATACTCCTGAAGTCCTAAAGGAATATATTGCTCAATATGAAGCTAATGAGGATAATTGGTTTTTACTAACAGGATATGATCAAAAGTGGATTTCTCAATTGGCAGCGGAATCCTTTAGTACAATTGTTTTTGATGAGCCGGATTCTGATCAAGTTACTCACTCAGTCAGGTTTTACCTCGTTGATCAAAATGGTACGGTCGTTAAAAGTTACTTTGGAACGAAAACTTCAGCAGACGCTGAAGAAGTCCAATACGATCTTATTGTTTCCGATTTAAAGCATTTAGTGAAAGTGGGACCTGTTGAATAAGATAAAATTAGACCCTTTTGTGTAGGAAAAGATTGACTTCACAAGGGGGTTTCTATTTTGAAAGGCTGATTTTGTAAAGTCTTTTGTATTTGCTATTAATCCTCTCATTTTCCTTTCTAAAATCCTTTTTATCCTTCTATTGTTCTTATACGTTCTTGTTATTCTCTCTTATCTAAAAATTCAAAAAATCCAAGTCGCTATCCCCATGGGTCTGTATAAGTATCCGATTAACTGGAACTTCTGATTTTGAATGTAGCTCTTCTACAAATCTATGTCTTTCAGCTTCAATGTTAGTAACTCCTAAAGTCTTATACTTACCTTTCATGTGCTTCGTTCTGGTGTCAGATTAAGAATGAATTATAGAATAATTCAGAAAAAATTAAAAAATAAGTCATTTAGACTTGCTAAACTAATGATATTAGTTATAATGAAACTAATACCATTAGTTTGGAGTGAGCGCAAAAATGAGAATTGTTAAAGAAAATCGTCTTTATCAACTTAGTTTTATGCCGAATATATTTCCAGTCAATTGTTATCTAGTGGAAGAAGAGGATTCCTTTACATTAATCGATACTGCCTTATCCTATAGTAAAAAATCGATTATGAAAACCGCAAGAGAATTAGGAAAACCAATTAAAAAAATTATCTTGACACATGTCCATAGTGATCATGTTGGAGCACTAGATGGACTAAAGGATGAACTGAAAAATGTTGAGGTTTTCCTACCGAAGCGGGAACTGAAAATCCTAAATGGTGATCTCTCTTTAGAAAATGGAGAACCGATAATGCCGATTAAAGGTGGTATTCCAAAGAACCTTAAGACAAAACCAGATACGCTATTAATAGATGGCGATCAAATCGGCTCATTATTAGCAATCCACACCCCTGGCCATACTCCTGGGATGATGTCATTTTTGGACGTTCGAAATAACAACTTAATTGCGGGAGATGCTTTCCAAACAAAGGGGGGCCTTGCTGTGGCAGGAAGGGTGCAATGGAGCTTCCCTTTTCCTGCCTTCGCTACATGGAATAAGGAGGAGGCTATACAATCAGCAGAACGGCTCGTAAGTTATCAACCCTCAATACTTGCCGTTGGCCATGGCAATATCGCGATAAAACCTGTAAGAGAAATGAAGCGAGCCATCGACAAAGCGAAAGATTCATTGAGGAGGGCATAGGACCATGGCATCAAGGATTGGACTAAATCAAGAAATTATAATGAACAAAGCATTAGAAATTGCAGAGAAAAGTGGAATGAACGCTGTAACCATGGCGACAATCGCAAAGGAGCTAATAATCAAGCCTCCGTCTTTATATAATCATTTCAATGGCCTAAAAGAAATAAAGCAATTAATGGCTGCCCATTCACTTAAGCGTTTATATCATCAATTAAAGGATGCAACATCGGAAAAGGAGAAGGGGATGGAGAGCATTCAAGCCATTAGCACAGCTTATATAGCATTTGCCAATCAATACCCCGGACTGTATGAAGCATCACTTTCAGCGCCCGACCCATTTGATAAAAACCTCCAACTTTACGGAGAAGCGATTGTTGATTTAACAAAAGAAGCGTTTTCCGTTTTCTCGCTAAATGAAAGACAAGTGATTCATACGGTTAGGGGATTACGATCTATTTTACATGGGCTAGTCGATTTAAATAGAAAGGGAGAATTTAATCTTGATGTTGCTCTTGAGGAATCACTAGAAGTAATCATTGTTACCTTTCTTCAAGGATTAAGTCATGGAGAGCAGCTTGACGGATAATATATAGGTTTATTCTTATTATAGGTGCAAAGGAGAAGTATCCAATATGAAGATGAACTTGGCCATCCGGTTTTTCTTAGAATTAATAACGTTGATAGCAGTCGCTTATTGGGGATACGAAGTCGGTGGTGGGGGTATGTATAGTTTAATACTAGCTATTGGTGGACCGCTCCTAATTGCTATAATATGGGGGATGTTTATTGCCCCTACTTCCCCCATAACCTTACCTTTATGGATGCAGTTAGGGTTAGAGGCTTTCATATTTGGGTTTGCTTTTTGGGCTTTATGTAGTGTAGTTGCTTATGATTGGGCAATATTATTTGGAGGAACAGTCATCGTCAATCGTGTGTTAATGATTGTATGGAAACAACAAAAAAACGATAAAACAAATTTTGATTATATGTAAAAGAGTTCAATAATTTATAAAAAGATTGATCATAAATCTTGTTGAAAGGTTAGCAGGATTTTTTTCTTGTTCAAAAAAAGGGCCAGGTCGAGGTCAGTTATAATTTACCCTACCTAACACTATGGTAAACCGTAGTATAACTATTATTGTTGGTCAAATAAATATCTTCTGAACTCTTCTTGACATTCATTATTTAGATGCTAAGTTAGATTGAAATGACTAAAATTTATTAGGATGTAATGGTAATCAATAAAAAAGGTAGTAGCAAGATAATAATTAATATTATATATTACGTGGGAACAAAACGTACAGTTATCCTAAGCATGATAGGCTCAAAAATGTTTCGACAAAAATACCTTATACTCTAGAATAGGCGAAATATATATTAAGGAGATGAATATGAAAATAGACCGTATGCTGACAATCATTGTTATATTACTTAATAGAAGTCGAATATCGGCAAAAGAACTTGCGGAAAAGTTTGAAGTATCAGTTCGAACAATTTACAGAGACATTGAAGCTATTAATATGGCTGGTATTCCAATAATATCATACCCTGGGAATAATGGCGGTTATGGTATTAGGGAGAATTATAAATTAAACCATCAGTTGCTGACACTAAACAATTTGCGTTCCATACTTACAGCACTTAAAGGTGTTAACTCAACATTTGAGGATGTTGAGCTTGAAGCATCTATAGAAAAACTGCGAAATATTATTCCTCAAGATAAAACTCATCATCTTGACCTTCATATGGAGCAAATCATAATTGATATGCAACCCTGGGCAAACAACTCAAAACAAAAAGAGCTGGTCAAAAGCCTCCGGAATGCTATCACTCAATCACAATTAATTACAATTATATATAGAAACTATGCAAACGAAACAAGCACAAGGCAGGTAGAACCGATGTCAATAATCTTTAAAGGTTATACTTGGTATTTGTTTGGCTATTGTCACTTAAAAACAAATTTCAGGGTATTCAGGATTTCACGCATTAAGGATTTGCAGGTTGAAGATATACTATTCAAGCGTAGAGAAAAGTTATATCAAGAAATTGAAGAGGCATCAAAGAAACAGTTCTCTTTAACCAGCATTACATTAAAATTCGCACCCCAGGTGAGACCCCGAGTTGAAGATATTTTTGACAAAGAAAATATTGACATTCTGAACACAGGTGAACTGATTGTGACTGCACAATTTCCAGAGAAGGAATGGTATTTCTCGTTGATATTCAGTTTTGGCGAACATGTAGAAGTGTTAAGTCCTGAAAGGGTACGCCAAGCTGTTGCATCTAGAATAAAATCGATGCATGAAAAATATCAATAAAATTATTTTTCAAACCTGACATACTAGTGTCACACCACTATGCTACTATGCTAACTGTAACAGTCTTTTAGTACAGTTAGTTATAGGAGGTAATATGATGATTAATAATACTGACTTTCCCAAGCCTACCCTTATTTCAGTCAACGGTGTGGAACTCGAAGTCTTTGAAGCAGGCCAACAAAATGTAGGGAAACCTATTGTACTCTGTCATGGCTGGCCAGAGCATGCCTTTTCTTGGCGCCATCAGGTGCCCGCTCTTGTCGCAGCGGGCTACCATGTCATCGTCCCAAACCAGCGGGGTTATGGAAACTCATCCTGTCCGAGCGAAGTAACAGACTATGACATTGAACACTTGGCGGGTGATCTCATCGCACTTCTCGATCACTACGAATACGAAGATGCCACCTTTGTCGGTCATGATTGGGGTGCAATGGTTGTTTGGGGGCTGACCTTATTGCATCCAAAGCGTGTCAATAAAGTGATAAATCTGAGCTTGCCTTACCAAGAGCGCGGAGAAAGACCCTGGATCGAGTTCATGGAAGAAATACTTGGCGGCGACTACTATTTTGTCCACTTCAATCGACAGCCGGGTGTCGCAGACGCCGTATTAGAAGAAAATACATTCCAATTTCTTCGCAACATTTACCGGAAGAACGAGCCCCCTAGAGCGCCTCAGCCAGGTATGGCGATGATTAATCTTGCCAGAGCAGAAACACCGCTCGGTGAACCCATAATGAGCGACAGCGAACTTGCCGTTTTCGTCTCCGCCTTCAACTCATCAGGCTTCACGGCAAGTATAAATTGGTACAGGAACCTTGACCGCAACTGGCGGCTATTGGCGGACGTAAATCCAATCATCCAACAGCCTACACTTATGATCTATGGTGACCGGGATGTGATCCCGAAGTCTGAAAACCTAACGGAGTTCGTGCCCAATGTGGAAGTGGTCAATCTGGATTGCGGTCATTGGATCCAGCAAGAAAAGCCGGAAGAAACAAACCAAGCGATTTTAAACTGGCTGGAACAGGGGGAGGTGTAATTTTTTCAACAACCAAGAGGAGTTTTACGATTGGTTAGAAGGACATCATACTGAAGCTAGTGAATTTGGGTAAGCTATTTCAGGATAAGTAAGTATCGGTAGCCCCTGTCTATCTTGTAGTGTCAAAGCTTCTCTTGTTATGAGGGGCCTTAGCCCCAACCAGCGTCATACATGTTTCTACAAGTAGGGGGTGAACAGTATAGCTGACGGTATCAAGTTCCACCGGTGCAAACGTCCTACCCCGACTACTAAAGAATAACGTATAAAAAATAGGCCAACCAGATATATAATAAATCCGGTTGGCCTTATAATACGATCGGGCGAAATGGTGGAATAAGAAAGGTAGAAAATGGTTGAACTTTCTTATAAAAACAAATATTTAATTTTCAGGAGAAGAATCCATTTTGAAGAATCCTTTTTCATTATGGATTCTTTTTGTTAGCGATAATAGTAAGGTTTGTAAGATGTTTTTGATCGAATTTTAATCCAAACTAATATATTCATGAAAAAACATCCACACTCTACTAAGTGGGTTTTATATGAATATATTACTATTTATTACATTTTATCGCATTAAAGTTAGTAAATACTAACTAATAAAACAAGAAAATATCAAAAGAAGGGGAAAAGTGAAGTTGAAAATAATTAGAAAAATCAGATTTTCGTAGGATACTTTCGTTTTCTATCTTATGTTTTACTAAAAATAGGAATTAAACTTTTACTTGAATTCGAGATCATTATGGTATAAACGATGAAAGAGATGATTTGAACCTGTATTTGCCCCTTCATTTCTTTATTTGAAACCCTACCTAATATTGACCTAACAATAAAGAAAATATCGATAAGTTTATCTTGGTTAACTAGTCTCCTTAAGTCTAGGGGCTGCTGTAATGACCGAAAAGTAATTCTAAGACTAATATCAGCATTCTTGTAACTACTGGCAAAGTTAATTTTCGCGATAGTACCCAAAACCGTATTAAATTATATTAACAATAAAGTTAGTGAGAACAAACTCATTAATTGATGTATTACAATGGCTTTCTATTTAAAGAAAGCCATTAAAAAAAAAATTAAATCCAAGTTATTCTATGTGTTTTATCAATATTAAAAGTGAGTAATCTGGGACTTTAAGGCATGAAAAGTTGTTTCTTAACGGTATATCGCATTATTTTCATAATCCTGCATCTTGGAAGAAGGGTCCGAGTGTAACACATAATAGCGTGTGAAAGTCCTAGTAAATGAGCCATTAATTTTTGACATAGTACGATTATACGAATCAGATTACGTTTACTATGACATTCCTTAAAAAAATAAATAGATATTCGATTTTCGAAACTAGAATAAAGCAATTATTAGGGGAGGTGGTTGTGATGTAGAGGGTAAATTAGTTAAACTCTGAGTTTTCCTAGCAAGTTTGGTCTTGTCATTTCATTCAATTGTATTACGTGATTTATGGGGAAAATAAACGATTACTAAGGAGTTGAGCTTATGCAAATGATAAAAGAATATAAACCTAGACTAGTTTTATCACTAATTATTACTATAGTACTCTTTTCATACCTAAATCCTCCCTCTGTTTCTGCTGAAATAATAGAGGGGACTGAAAGGATCTTTCTAAAAATCGAAGATGAAAGAATAGAAAGTGGAGATATTGACTCTGCCCCATCATACACACATGTGTTTGAGTATAATGGGAAAATAGGTATTGATTATCGATTTTTTTACCCCGTAAACGGCCCTCTCGGTGGATCTGCGGGTTATCATGAAGGAGACTGGGAAGGGGTTAAAGTCATTATTGACAAAGAAGCCGAAGAGATCATTCAAATTAAACCTAGTGCTCATGGAAGTGAAAATGGTTGGTTAAATCCAAGTGAATTCTCATTTACGAATGGTAGGTTTAATGTCTATTCTGCTAAGTATTCACATGCAAATTATCCTACTATTGGAACGCATACAAGGAAACTCGGTGGCGTTGATTTTATTTTACCTGATGATCATACCAATAAAGGCCCTTTATGGGATATCAAGAATAAGATTGCTCTTCTGCCCAATTCTGATACTTCCGAACATCCATGGATGGACTTTAAAGGATATTGGGGAGCAACAGGATCGGAAGTTACGCCACCCTTTGATCCTGGTGCTCTCATTGGTACGGAAAGCCCTAAATTTGGATTAGGTAATGCTTGGTTTAGGAATGAAGCAGGCGCTTCTAACAGTAGTGAAATAACAGATTTAGTCGTAGAAAATAGGGATCTAGCAATGTATTATGCTAGACAGTTTGCACCCAATGTGTATTTACATGACGAAGACCCCTATGGTCCATCCTCAGTTGAGGCTTTTCTTGCCGCCAGTTCATTAAATAAGTATTATGTGTCATCATTGGCTGGAAGTTTAGTTGAAATAACTGAAGAGCTCATTCCAAAAGGTTCAGTAAATAAGTGGTCATTAGTAGGAAAGGAGATGCCACCTGTATATCCAATAGAGCTAGAGGGTATATCGAATGATGGAAATATCATGGAGGTGGATTGGTCGATCATTCAACCACTCGGGTCCGCAAATACCTTAACTCTGAAGCGTGAAAAGTTGTATCCTGATGGAGTATGGAGATATACAAACTATGACGTCACAGGCCTGACTCATTGGGAGAAGGAGTCAGATTGGGATACTGACTACCGAGTAACACTATTCGTTGAAAATCAGGACAAAGTTCTATATGAGACACCTGTGGAGTATTATACTATGCCAGCACCCCCAGCCCCAGAGAATGTAACGAGTCAATTAGTGGGAGATGAATCATCCGGCTTTGGCATTAAATTACGCTGGGACGAGGTCCCACTTGCCTCACAATCTCATCAATTTGGTATTAATGGCTATGTAGTTTATAGGGATGGGAAGGAGATTGGTCGAGTAACATCTGATCAAACGTCTTTTACTGATTTTGATGTTGTGAAAGAGCAGACTTATAATTATGAATTAAAATCAGAGGGGGTTCGTAATAAACTTTCAGCAAATGCTACGTCGCTCTCAGCAGGGATTTATTTTATTGATAATACATGGATTGCATCAAGTGTTAGAGGTGACCTTGGAGTATTCTTATACAAAGATAACAATTATTTAGGCGAATATATAAAATTAGAACCAGGAGAGTACCCATCTCTAGCCGATATTCCATTAGGGGATGTAACAGCAAACAATTGTCTTTCTTCTATGGCTATTAATTATAATTATCGTGTAACAGTATTTGAGGATGAAGATTTTAAAGGGGGATCACATACTTTCAATTATAATGACGAAAGCTTTTCAGATGAAAACTTAAACGATAAAATTTCTTCTATTATAATTGAAGATACTCAAGAAATTACCATGCCAACTGTATCCGTATCAAATTCATCTACAGATGCTATTACCCTTACTATTGATAGTCCAGTATATGAAGATTTGACAATAGAAGATTATGTGATAGAGCGCGATGGGAAACGGATTGAAAGAATTTCATTAGATGCAGAAGGTACGCACCGTATTCAATTTATAGATGATACGGTTGAACCAAATAAACAGTACACATATAGAGTCCATTCTATGTATTCTTATGATTATGAGAACGATGGATGGAATGCATCGGTCTTAGCACAATCATATAAAAGTCCAGTCGTAACAGCATATACCTATCAAAATTTAGTAGATTCTAATTTTATGAATTTTAATAATTGGAGGAAAAATAGTGTTGATGTGGATGCTCGTAGTATTATGTTTGCACCTGATGGGAGTTTTGCACAGACATTAACACCATCTACTATCAATGGTAAGGTATCTTTGTATGATATTGATATTAATCAAAAAGGGAACAAATATACTTTTGGTGTATGGATGAAAGCCGATGTACCTCATGAAGCACAAATAAAAATACAAAATACAAGCAATACAGAATCAACAGGCGCAGTGGTTGAAGTGACAAACTCTTGGAAATATTTCACCATAACAACTGAGAATGCTTTTACCACAGATGATGGTCTTACACTAGTCATTTGGCCTGGAAAACATAATGGGACAACCCATTCTGTACATGCTTCGGGACCTAATCTTTACTTAAAAAACTGAAATGAACAATGAGGTATTTTCTAATATACAGCAAGTGAATGATACCTGCTGTTGTTTCTAAAAAGTTACGATATAAAAAAGGTACGACACTTTCCCCTATGGATATGAATCCGAAGGGACTACAATGGTTATTCCAACATAGGGTATAAGAGTTGAAAATCAAGACATTGACTTACTTTACCTATAATCAAGGAATGAGTAGGTTAACGGAAATTGTGATATTCAACAAATTAATAGTTTGCATTCGTCAAATAAGGAATATTTAATACTCAAGAAAAAAAGCGAAACTCCACTAAATGATTGGGTTCTACCCATTAGTGGAGTTTCTTAATAAGATGTTTTATTTCGTAAAGAGCCCTTTATTTATTTTAGCTTGCAGGTTCAAATGGCTCCATTGCCTCTTTCCTTTTAGCATCTTTTTCTTCTGGGGTGAGGTCCCAATTATACTCATATACGGCCCCTTCCCAATCTCCATACATTGGGTTAGGGAATACAATAAAGGTTGAACCGAATTCGTCTTTTAATTCATCTACTGATTGCTTTCGTTCTGGTACGTTTTGCTTATCAAAAACATCTGCAAAGTCAGCTAAATTATCTCCTAGGAGGAGAATAATCTCGTGATCTGTCAGCACTTGATCTCTTCTTGCTTTTTTACTTGATTCTTCCGTTTTTAATAGCACACGATCATCCGTACTTTGTGGAAGGCCGTGTAGCTCCATGTTTTTAATCGTCGCTTCCCTTTGTTCCTCTTTTCGGTTTGATATGTAATAAATATCAACACCTTGTTCATCAGCATATTTTAAAAATTCAAGTGCTCCAGGTAATAGAGGTGCATTGGCTGCTTCAATCCATTGGTCCCAACCTTCTGGGTATTCAACGCCATTAACAGCTGCATATGCTTGATATGGGTCATTGTCTAAGACGGTTTCATCCAAATCCAACACAACTGCACGTTTTTTCTCCGTATTTTCTGTTAATTTTTGATCTAACATCATTTTGCTAATATAGTATCCTTGGTAATATAACGCATTCCGTTCACCGGATGTTTGATGCCATAATGTAGACATAACATTTTGCTCAGGGATTTTAACAGTTGCAGCAGTTTCTGCTGTTTCATTATTCTGTTCATTTTCCGGCGGTTTTGTTTCATCAGTAGTAGTTTCATTTTGCTCATCCGTCGTATCAGTATCAGCACAACCACTTATGACGGAAAAGCATAATGTTGTTATAATCCCAAAACGAAATAAGTATTTTTGTAACACTGCCATTTCAGCTCCTTCAAGTTTAGTGTGAAAAAGACCTCTATATTATTAACCGATTGTAGAAAATTATGAATGCAAATAGACTAGAAATTAAACTTCTGTACTTTGTTCGTTTTCCTTTTGTGAAAGGTTAGAAAATTAGATTATAGTAGACTTGAACAAGAAATGCCTAGATTAACGAAGAAGAAAGCATTATTACAGGCTTTACCTACCTTAATCGGAGAATGATTCTATCTTCCTTTCAAAAGGTAAAGGAAATGAAATTGCTCGAGATATCATTCTTAATCTAGAGGACGTTTCTCATCTGAAGAACCAATTAAAAAATAATCAGCACTACGTACCGTGTGTTGTTATGACAATAGGAAGCTCCATTACAAAAAAGGGAGCGCCAATCATATGGTTCTCCCTTTTAAGCGTATGAAGATGAAATTAATCATTAAAGTCTATTCATTAACACCACTTACCGAACCTGAGGCAACATTAGGGTTCACTCGTCTTTTAAATTCATTCCATTCTGGGTCAGCCCAAGCATCAGTACTCAATACAACATGCCACTTACTTTCTATGTCGTGGATTTTTCCATTTTCTTCTATATTATTCAGGCCAGCATTCACAATATCCAGTAATTCTTTGTCTCCTTCTCTAACAGCAATCGCGTTTACTATGTCCACAGAGTTAAAACCATTTCCTTCATCTTGGATTCGGTCTTCCATAATTTCGAATACAAACCCCATTAGATCGCCAATTAAAAATTGAATGCTATCATTTGGGTTCTCCCATAAAAGTGAATAAAGTACATCTGAAGATTCAATGGCTACATGAGACTGCCCATTTTCGACATCCTGAAGAACTTTATCGGTTGTATCAAAACGTCGTAATTCAGCTCCTGTTTCCCCAGCTACTTCCTCAGCTACTAATTCAGCTAGCGATCCTGACTTTACCGCAATTATATGATGATCATTAAGGTCCTTTATATTGTTTAGATTACTCCCTTTTTTGGAAATCATAGCAGTTCGCGCAGCTGTAATGGCATCTCCAAAATCGACTTCTTTTTCTCTAGCTGTTGTAGGTCCTAATGAAGTCATTGATATAGCTGCATCTAGCTGTCCGGTTTGGAGAGAGGGGATAATGGCATTAAAGTTCATCGGTTTGAATTCAATGTCTAGTCCTTGATCTTCTGCAATCGCCTTGATTAAATCGATATCAGCTCCAGCCGGTTCACCATCTTCGTCAATAAAGGAGATAGGGTAATTTGCATTTTCTACTCCTACGATAATGGTATTGCTATTACTCGAATATCCCTTTCCTTTATCAGTTTGCTGACCATCTGTATTTATCCTATCTCCTCCACCAGACCGACAGCCTGACAGAATAATCGTAAAGCAAATAGATAAAATGACGAATAGTTTTTTCATGAACATACCTTCCTTTTTCGGTTGATTCGCTTACTAGAACATTTTTTTACCTTTAAAATTGAGATGAATCGATGAAATCAACCTTATTTATTTGATATGAGTACCATTATAGGTAGGGAATCTGTAGTTCCCGTGAAGGTAAACTGTCGTTCTCGTGAAGTTTAAAAGGTCATGTAAACAACAAAGGAGTACAGGTGAATATAGGACCATGCATAGGGGATATCTAGGGTACGTTTTTTTAACGATTGTTTTTAACTACTTCACATAAACTCCAGATTGGTATGAGAGAATAGCATAAAGGAAGTTAATCGGACAAAATAGATGAATTCGAGTAGATAGATAGGGTGGTTTTAATGTATTCCATTTTAGTAGTAGAAGATGACAAAGATATTCGTCAATTAATACAGGAATTTTTGTTGACGCAACAGTATGTAGTAGAAGTTGCAGAGGATGGATTAGAGGGTTTCACTCAGTTTCAGAAGAAAGAATTTGATCTTATTTTGATGGATATCATGATGCCCAATATGGATGGTTTTCAACTATGTCAGCTTGTGCGTCATACATCTGATGTGCCGATTGTTATGTTAACGGCTCTAGAAGATGACGTGGACCAAATAAAAGGGTTTGATTTAGGGGTCGACGATTACATGATAAAGCCATTTTCTTTTCAAATCCTTATTAAGCGAGTAGAAGCTGTATTAAAAAGGAGCAGGAAAACAAAAGGGAAGAAAGATTCCGTTCTAGTTGTTAAAGATCTTGTGCTTTATTTGCAATCGTGTGAGGTTTATGAAAATAAGCGCCTTGTAGATCTAACGTTGAAACAATTTGAAATATTGAAGTTATTAATGGAGAATAAAGGGATTGTTATAACGAGAGAAATAATCATGGATAAACTTTGGGAGAGCCAGTATTACGGTGACACAAGGGTAATTGATACTCATATTAAAAACCTTCGAAAAAAGTTAGAGGGAGATTATATTCAAACGATAAAAGGGTTAGGGTACAAAATAGTATGAAGCATCTTCATAATCTACGTAGGAGTATCGTATTTAAAATTTTTAGTATTACAACTGCGATGCTAATAATCGCCTCGTTTGTCATCTTTTTTGCCTTATATTATCTACTGCCTGATTTCTACAAGGATATGAAGATGACACAATTACGCTCTAATTTACAAGAACTAGTAGATAAAAGTGAGGGTGGTTCTCTAGATGATTTTGTCTCTTTAATAGGAAGCTTTGAGCGAGAGAATCTTGTCATTGTCAACGTGTATACTCCTGATAAAAAATATAAACTACAACAAAATTCTGTGTACGAAATAAAGCTAGTTGACGATATTGAAATTAATAATGTTCGTCAAGATGTCTCATTAGAAGAAGGTGATTTTCTAGTTGAAGTCACTCAAACATTGCAATCAGTCGAAGAAGCACAAACAGCCATTTTACGTTTCTTCCCTTATATGGTCGTCATCATATTCCTTATTGCGCTTATAGGCTCCTTCTTTTATGCAAGAATGTTATCGAGGCCTCTCCTTGAACTAAATGAGGTATCAAAAAAAATGATTAACTTGGATTTTTCTGTGAAAAGCAACTATTTATCAAAGGATGAACTCGGTGAATTAGGGCGGAACTTGAACACGATGTCGAATAACTTGCAAGCAGTTATGACAGATCTTCACAAGGCGAATGAAAAGTTAAAAGAAGATATTGAGCACGAGAGAAAACTTGAAGCGGAGAGAAAGGATTTGTTTGCGGCTATCTCACATGAACTTAAATCACCGATTACCGTTGTGAAGGGCCAATTAGAAGGGATGCTCTATAATATAGGGGTTTATAAGGATCGAGATACGTATTTGAAACGCTCCTTTAAGAGTGTAGAAGAATTGGAAGGATTAGTAAGAGAAATTCTGTATTTGTCAAAGATTGATCGAGTTGGTTTTAATCCCGTCTTTCAGGAAATCAATATGTCTAACATGCTGACAAATATTATTCAATCCTTTCATTATTTTGCATCGGAAAAACAACTGAAAGTAACTGTAAAGATGGAAGAAGAGTACCTCGTCTATACAGACCGGATGTTGTTAGATAAATCCCTCCGTAATATTATTCATAATGCAATGATGTATTCTCCTGAAGGGGCAGAAGTCATCCTATCTTGTACGCAAGACCAATCTACTATTCAAATTGATGTATTTAATTCAGATGTAGTCATTGAGGACGACCAGCTAAAGGATCTTTTTGAACCATTTAAGCGAGTAGAGAAATCTCGTAATAAGCACACAGGTGGGAGTGGACTTGGACTGCATCTTGTAAAGCGTATTTTTACCGTTCTTCACATAGATTATCATTTAAAGAATGAGAATAATGGTGTTTTGTTTACCATTAAAATACCGAAGGGTCAAAGAGAATCAATCTAAGTATCGTCATTTAGTATGCTTAAAAAATATTAGTAGTGAAAGAGAACGAGCCCACTCTAAGACCTCCATTTCAGATATGAGATGGAGGTTCGAGCTGTGAAATAAAATTCTATTTGGAATTAGACACTCCATCTTTTTCCCTCGATTACTAATACGAGAATTCAACTCCACATCAACTCCACATCAACTTCATATAAACTCCAGGATAATCATTTATGATCTGTTTATAAGCGAAAATGGAGGAGTGATGACAATAATATGAAGGATCTATTCATAAGTAACTGGCCATTTTTTTACGAGGGACTGAAAGTTACGGTATACGTCACAATGGTGACATTATTAGCAGGTTTTATTCTTGGACTCGTACTTGCTTGGCTTCGTTCACATAAATTTAAACCATTTAAGTGGTTAGCACTTACAATCATTAATGTAATAAGGGGAACGCCAGTACTCATTCAGCTTTTCTTTCTATATTTTGGATTAAACTCTTTTAGTTGGATTACAATGGCGCCATTAACTGCTGGGATGATAGGAATTACTGTAAATGCGGGGGTGTACTTTTCAGAAATAATTCGTTCTGGGATTGAATCGATTGATAAAGGGCAAACCGAGGCAGCTCGAACACTGGGTTTATCAAAGTTTAAAACTATGAGGTATATCGTTTTACCACAGGCTTTTAGAAGAATGATCCCTGCCTTTATGAACCAAGTGACAATTACACTGAAAGATACGTCTCTACTCTATACAATAGGAGTGGCCGAATTAACACAACAAGGATTCATTATTATCGGAAGAACATATGCAAGTTTTGAAATATGGAGCATTGTCCTTTTATCGTATTTTGTGATGGTGTATGGGTTAACTAAAGTCTCACATTTATTAGAAAGGAAGCTACAGTTACAATGAATATTATTGAAGTAAAAGATGTTAGGAAATCTTTCGGTGAGTTAGATGTATTAAAATATGTGAATTTGACGGTTGAAGAAGGGGAAGTAGTTAGTATCATTGGTCCTTCAGGGTCTGGTAAGAGCACCCTGTTACGGTGTTTAAATAAACTAGAAAATGTCTCAAGTGGAACAGTGATAGTCAACGGTTATAATTTAATGAATAACAAACATAACCTGAACAAGATCCGTGAAGAGATAGGTATGGTTTTTCAGCATTTCAATCTCTTTCCACACTTAACAGTTCTTAAAAATATTACGTTAGCTCAAGAGAAGGTGAAGTATGTGGGTACAAAACAGTCGCAGGAAATAGCGATAGGCTTATTGGAAAAGGTTGGTTTGGAAGAAAAGGCGACTGCGTATCCTAATGAACTATCTGGTGGACAAAAACAAAGGGTTGCCATTGCACGAGCATTGGCAATGAACCCAAAAATTCTTTTATTCGACGAACCGACCTCTTCTTTAGACCCTGAGACGGTTGGAGAGGTATTAGATGTTATGAAAATGTTGGCGGAAGATGGAATGACGATGATTGTCGTTACACATGAAATGAGGTTTGCAAAAGAAATAAGTGATCGAGTGTTGTTCATGGATAATGGACATATAGTGGAGTATGGTGATCCAATCTCTCTATTTGATCACCCAAAAAATGAACGGACGAAACAATTTCTACAAACAGTCTTTTAATGATAAAGAAGGCGTAAACATTTAGTTCTAATGGTAGTGTTGAACAATATTCCGCTACGAAATGGATTGTCCCATTATCAAATTCTCTTAGATTTTTGTAGCACTCAAGGTAAAAGGGAGCTCCTAATTAACAGGAGCTCCCTTATTCCTGTTAACTTGAGCTCGTTATAGAAGCGACTACCGATTGCCATTTGAATAACAATACCATCACCTCTCAAATGATTCTCCTCTTATACCTATAAGAAACTATAATATAGAATGAATACATCGAGGTAAAGACATCATTAACTATTATTTGTTTGAGTGAATTCGTGTGAACGAACAAGTTGAAAAAATGACTTAGCTTGTTTAAATTCACCGTTTGGAATCATATTATATGTCCTTTACGAAAATTTCCAGACCCTTAACCAGTTCGTCAAATCAAACATCATTTTCCTGAAGGCTCTGTTGGCATTATTATTTGGTTAAGGAGCTCAAATAATGATGGAGGACTATGTCGCCACATATTGTGTGCATAGCTTTTTATTTCTTGGATGATTTCCGTCAATTAGTATTTTTTCATATATTATAGAACCGTTGTTCGTTCGCTGTATTCAATGAATGACTGTTACAAAAGTGAAATGGTAGTATATAAGTTGGGACAAGTATCCGAATAACAAAAAATAGTAATCTTCAATATTTCTTCAAAAATTAATGATAACCTTATGAGAAGTAGCAAAGTATAGGTGATGAATATGTATAGTGTGTTTAGTCAAATTAGTACTTGGTTAATGGATCCCTTTATTAATCTATTATATGGATTGGAGTCACTTCCGCTCGTTTATGCGTTTGTTTTAGGTATTGTAGGGGCGCTAGCTCCTTGTCAGTTTACCGGGAACATTAGTGCCATTATGCTTTACGGGAATCAATCCATTCAACGAAAGATGAGTTGGAGAAATGCGTTAAGCTTTATTTTCGGAAAAATGCTAGCCTTTTCTTTATTAGGTTTCTTAGTGTGGTTGTTTGGAAAAGAGATTCAACAAGAATTAACGCTTTATTTTCCTTGGCTAAGAAAAATGATGGGGCCAGTCTTAGTTGTCGTTGGATTGTTTATGATAGGCTTCATTCGCTTTTCAGGAACGTTAAAACTTTTTTCATTACCAAAGAATCTAAAAGGAGAAAGTGCGATTGGCTCCTTTTTATTAGGAATGAGTTTTTCACTCGCTTTTTGTCCGACAATGTTTGTTTTATTCTTTGTTACGTTAATGCCAGTAGTGTTTTCGAGCCCAATGGGGTTCATCATGCCAACCCTTTTTGCCATTGGAACCGCTCTCCCTTTGATCATCATTTTAGGAATTATTTGGTACTTAGGGTTTAGTGGGACGCTAATGAAAAAGGGGAGGAAGTTAGGAAAGTTTGTTCAAAACACGGCTGGTGTTTTTATGATAGTCTTGGGGATACTAGATACTATCACTTATTGGTCAATTTGATTTTTTAAAGGCTGGTGAATATGAGTAAGAAAACAATTTTACTAGTGGATGATGAATGGAAAATGAGGAATTTACTTAAAATTCATCTTGCTAAGCAGTATGTCGTTATCGAAGCATCGAATGGAGTAGAGGCGTTAGCCAAATTTACTGCTAACATTCATTTAGTCATTTTGGATATTATGATGGCAGAGATGGATGGATGGGAAGTATGCGAAAGAATTAGAAAAGAAAGTAATGTTCCCATCATAATGATTACGGCACGGGGAGATATTGCTGATAAATCGCAAGGGTTTGGCATAGGAGCAGATGATTATTTAGTCAAGCCATTTGATGTTGAAGAGCTCCTTTTACGAGTAAATGCCCTGATACGAAGGTCAACAACTGGTCGTTTAAAAAATGAAGTTGCTATAGGGAATCAACTTATTTATCAAGACCTTACAGTTAACATGGAATCAAGGAGTGTCAAGGCGAACGGATCGAATATGACACTTACTCCTAAAGAATATGATTTATTACTCTATTTACTCTCTAACCCAAATAAAGTGTTCACACGAGATCAGCTTCTTGATCAAATATGGGGGATTCATGAAGTGTTAGATTATCGAACGGTCGATACTCATATAAAAAACATTCGAGACAAATGTAAGAAAATGAAACTATCGTTTAATCCCATCAAAACGGTTTGGGGTGTAGGGTATCAATTTGAATGGGTGAAAGATTCAATATGAAGATAAATAGTGTCGTGCCAAAGCTAGGATTGACGATTCTTCTCGTTATCATGATTATCTTATTCCCTTTAGGGTTTGTTTCAAATAAAGTGTTTGTTTATTTCTATTATAATCAAATAAAAGAAGAATTGGATTCCTTGTCTACGAAATATGCACAAACGACAACGATGCTTGATCAACAAGTGATTGGAATGCTTGAAACATTAGGAGAATTAACGAATAAAGATATCGTCGTCGTCGATGATGAAGGAAAAGTGATGTCGAATTCAGGGAATAGTATTTATCAAGTTGGAAGTACGATTAACCAAGTAAAGTACAAGCTGTTAACAGAAGGCTTCCCTGTTGAAGAAGAGCTGGTTCGACATTCTGATGATGAGAGGTTTCTTAGTATAGGGAAACCAATTATTCATGAGCAGCAATTTATCGGGGCAATCTTTGTTATCGAATCCCTTAGTCAAATGGATTCCTCCATCAAGCAAATACAAGAGGCTCTTATTCTAGCAGGTGTCGGAGCCGTCCTTTTATCTGTCGGCATCATTATCATCGTATCCAAAAGACTATCGAAACCCTTACTACAAATGGAAAAGGCAGCTAGAAGTATTGCTAAAGGAGATTTTGACACGAAATTAATGATTCAATCAAATGATGAAATAGGCTCTTTATCTAAGGCAATTAATGAGCTTGCGATTGAAGTGAAATCATTTCGGGATAACCGAAGAGAATTTTTCGCTAATATTTCTCATGAACTTAAAACACCAATTACTTACTTAGAGGGTTATGCAAAAATTTTAAGAGAAGACCTCGTTTCCTCTAAAGAAGAACAAGAGCAATATTTAAGAATTATAGAAGACGAATCGAAAAGGCTTTCTAGGCTTGTCAGTGACCTATTCGAATTGTCAAAATTAGAAGAAGGGAAGCTCCAAGTAGAATTTCATGAGGTGGACCTTGAAGAAGTGCTTGAGAATGTGTTTCAAAAAGTGAAGTTCAAAGCGATTGATAAAGGAATAAGCATTAGATTACAAAAGTCAGAAAAAAACAGTTTTATGTTAGGTGACGGATACCGCTTAGAACAAGTCTTTATCAATCTAATGGAGAATGCCATTCAGTATACTGAAAAGGGTTTAATTGAAGTAGTGTTAGCTCCAACAAAAGAAGTCATAACGGTTCATGTAATGGATTCGGGAGTGGGAATACCACAAGAGGATATTCCCTATGTATTTGACCGATTTTACCGAGTCGATAAGTCACGGTCGCGAGGTTCAGGAGGAACTGGTCTTGGGTTAGCGATCGTGAAAAACCTTGTTGAATTACACCACGGAAACATTACAGTGAATAGTGACGTTAATAAAGGAACCACTTTTACAGTGTCTTTTCCTATCGCATAAAGGTAGGTAATGAAAGTGAAAAATTTTGATTATATTGTGGCGATCATCTTTATTTTAGTTGGAATATGTTGTTTAGCGATGTCAGGGACAATGATGGGGCATTATAGTCTGCATATGTTCTTGGGTAATTTTTCTATTATATGCATGTGGTTAGCGATTCCTGTCCTAATCATTTCCGGTATGTATTTTTTAAGAAAGAGGAGAAGGAATAAATGAAAAAAATCAGAGGAATTATTCTATTTTTATTGGCAATGAACATCTTGTCTTTATCGGTATTAGCTGATGGAAATGGGGACGAACATAAATCAGAAATCGGAATAAGCACTTATTTAGGGGTTGGGGCCATCCTATCACTCGTTCTGTTAGTAATTGGTCTTATTTTATGGAATATGACTAGAAAAAAGTTGGCAACTTCAACAAATATGAAGAAGAATGACCGAGATTTATTACGTAAAAAAATGAGCATTCAACTAATGACCAGTGTGATTGCAGGGGCAGTAATGCTTGCTGCAACGATTGGATGGGCGACGACAAGGTTAGAAAGCGATGAATCCCTTGAATTGAAGCATATCCATGGATTAGGCTATTCAGCTGATGGAGATAATCTTTATATTGCTGCACATGATGGGGTAAATCTGTATGCTGAAGATACATGGAGCAACCTTCATACAAAAGAAGAGCAGCATGATTTTATGGGTTTTTCAATGGTAGATGAAGGTTTCTATAGTAGTGGGCATCCTGCTCCTGGCTCCTCTTTGGGAAATCCATTCGGTGTCATAAAAAGTGATGATATGGGAGAGTCGTTAAAAACACTAGACTTAAGTGGTGAAATGGATTTTCATGAAATGGCAGTTGGATACAATTCTCATGCTATCTATGTATTGAATCCTGAGCCAAACTCGAGAATGGATGAGGCTGGTGTATATTATAGTATAGATGAAGCAAGTACATGGGAAAAAAGTGAAATGAATGGACTTGAGGGCGCTATTCGTGATATCGCAGTTCATCCAACGGAGGAAGAAAAAGTAGTGGTCGTAACGGAAGTAGGTGCTTTTTATTCCGAAGACTTCGGAAATCAATTTGAACCACTCGTAAACGCTACTGTTACATCCACTGCGTTTGACCAAGCAGGAAAACTATTTATGGGAATATATGAAGAGAGCAATCAGTTAGTGGAGTTTGATATTAGTACTAAAGAACAAAAAGAAATTTCGATTCCTTCACTTAAAGAAGAGGATGCGATTGCCTATATTACAGTAAACCCTCAAAAGGCAGATGAACTGACTTTTGCAACGTTCAAAAAAGATGTTTTCCAAACGAAGGATATGGGCGGAAATTGGCAACAGCTAGCTGATTTAGGCATCACGAAGGACAAGAAAGAGGAATAAATCGTACTTCTTATGTGAACAGTAACAAATAATGTAAATGAAAAGTTCATATCTTTCGTCTTCATGATTGTGTTGGTAAAAATTTAACCTTTTATCACCTTTGTCAAAGTATTTTAATATACAAAAACAGCGAAAATGTAACCTCATCAGATTTTTATAGATTCTGATGGGGTTATTTTTGTCCTTCTATCATTTCCATATAATAGAATAGTTTATCGTTTGTAAATATTCTGATATATTTGTAATATATAGAAATGGAGGGGTTTTTTTGAAAAATAAATTTCAATGTGAAAATATCTATAAAACTTTTAAGGGAGATGGAATAGAGACGAACGCACTAGAAAATGTTTCTCTCGAATTAGAAGAAGGAGAATTTGTTGCCATTGTAGGTGCGTCTGGTTCAGGGAAATCGACCTTATTAAGTCTATTAGGTTCATTAGATAATCCTACTTCAGGAGATATTTTATACGAGGGAGAAAGTTTAGCTAAATTAAATCACAAACGATTAGCAGATTTTCGTTTCGAACATATCGGTTTTATATTTCAACAATTTCATTTGCTCCCAACGTTGACTTCATTAGAAAATGTACTATCTCCCTTATTAACTCGTAAGGTGTCATTTAATAAAATGGAGCGAGCCGTTCAATTGCTTGAAAAGGTAGGTTTAGAGGATAAGTTGCATTCCCTTCCTTCCCAACTCTCTGGTGGTCAACAGCAAAGGGTTGCAATTGCTAGGTCATTAATCAATAATCCAAGTTGGCTGTTAGCGGATGAACCGACGGGAAATCTTGACTCTGAGACGAGCGAATTAATTTTTCAATTGCTTCACCAATTAAACCGTGAAACCGGATGTGGCGTCTTGTTTGTCACACATGATCCGACGCTTGCTGCAAAAGCAGGAAGAATCATAGAAATGAAGGATGGAAGAATGAAGTCGGATACTTCTGGAGTAATTGTATGATTCGCTTTTTATGGAATAGTTGGTGGAGAAATAAAGAAAGATTTATTCTCGTTATCATCGGCGCATTGATTATAAGTACAGGACTAAGCTACCTTGTTGGAATCACTCAGGCGAATAATGGTACGGTTGTCGATGAATTACAGAAAAGGTGGAATTCAAGCTATCATATTGTCGTTCGCCCTGAAGGGACAAAAAGTATTACGGAAGAATTAAACTTATTGGAGCCCAATTATTTAAGTGGCATCGCTGGAGGAATAAGTTTAGAAGATTATGAAACGATAAAATCGCTAGAGTCCATTGACGTAGCCGCCCCCATTGCAATGGTTGGAAATATTAATCCAAGCATTGTCTTTGATCAAGTGAATTTAGACCCTGGGGTTTACCGTTTGACCATTAAGGAAGTGACTAATACTGGTAAAGAACTAGTGGAAGAAGCTAATAGTTCCAGCTATGTTGTTGAAGGCTATTGGTGGTCTGATGGGCTAGGTAAAGAGTACGGTGTTAGTCGTTTTGGAGGAGATTTGTTTCATTCTACCAATGTCATGTTAGCAGGAATTGACCCTGAAGCAGAGGCTCAACTTGTTGGACTTGATGAAGCTATTATTTCAACGGATATTAGTAGGTATTTTTCAAAGGGTGACAAGGTTGATGAACGGGAATTAGATCATTTCACTGAAACGGTTATACCCGTCGTGATAAGTAATAAGCAATTTATTGATAGTGAAATTTCCTTTCAAATTGAAAGGCTGGATTTACCATTTGAAGGTTCTGAGCAAGCTGAAACGATGGAGCTTGTTAAAGAAAATGGTGGAGAAGAGTTTTTAAAGAAACAAAAGATGGTTTCAAGCGATACTTATACATTTACTTCTGATGAAATGTATGAATTATTATTGAAGGAGGTTCTTGGCGAGGAGTCTCTATCAAATATTAATAAATCGCAATGGATTGCCTTAAAACCTTCACCCGTAAATTTTCTTCCCGTAACTAGTCCATTTTCGGATCGTTGGCCATTTGCTTATGAATTACAAACATATGAACGACCAGCGGATAGTTTGATAAAATTTGAAAATTTGTACCGTCCTATAGTACCGTATGGAAGTGGTAAGTTTGAAGATTGGAAACGAGTCAGACTAAATTATTTAGGAGTATTTGATCCACAAAAGCTAAAGGTTGCCAAGGATCCATTAACGGAGCTGCCGATGGAAACCTATTTTCCATCTAAGGCCTCATGGGTATTAGATGATCAAAATGCACCAATTAATCCACCTATTGAAATGAAGCCGATGAATAATCCAGTAGGGTTTCTCACAAAACCCCCTTTAATGCTTACAACTATAGAAGCGGCTGAGAGCATTGTAGGAGATATGCCTATTTCGGCGATCCGAGTTAAAGTAATGGGAGTCGATCAATTTACTGAAAACGCACAAGAAATACTTGAAAAGACGGCGGAAGAAATTAGGCAAAAAACGGGACTATTAACCGATATTACCCTCGGGTCTTCACCACAACCTGCCCTCACATATATCCCAGAGGTTGAAGGGATTTCAGCGATTGGGTGGATCGAACAGCCGTGGGTGAAACTCGGTTCATCTATCTCCATATTTAAAGAAGCAAAATTTGGACTTTCAGGTGTAATTGGCACAGTGATAGCGGTTGCCATCGTTTATGTATTTTCTTCTAATCTTATTATGATGTTTGCGAGACGGAAAGAATTCTCCGTGTTGCTTGCGATGGGCTGGAGAAGAGGAGATTTATCAAAACTACTCTTTATGGAATCTACCATTCTTGGAATATTCGTATCAATCATTAGTTGGGCGATTCTAGCTGGTTTTTATATTACGAATGATATTAATACTTCGTTCCTTCGCGTTTTATTAATTGGGGTATTTGGATTGTCCGTCTACTGGGCGGGAACATTATTGCCAGCGATTCTTGTAAGGAGGATTACTCCGTATGAAGGAATGCGAGTAGGTGAAGATAGTAAGGTGTCAAGATCGATTGTAAAAGTTCGCTCAGTATTTTCTTTAAGCTTGACCTATGTATTGTCAAAATGGAAGCGAAGCTTATTATCGGTCATCGCGATCTCCTTACCGACAAGTTTACTTGTTTTTTATTTGTTTATTACCTTCCATTTAAAAGGGGTTATGTTTGCTACATGGTTAGGACAGTACGTTGCGATGGAAGTTGGTCCAATGCACTATATTGCGCTGGTGGTTGCGTTGACCATTGCCATTCTGACGACTACAGAGATTATTTGGCAAAATATTTCTGAACGTCAAGATGAACTCTCCTTATTGAAGGCAATCGGTTGGCAAAATCGAAGCATTCGAATACTCGTTTTATTAGAAGGTGGCTATATCGGACTGATGGCAGGAGTTGTAGGAATGTCATTCGCCATGGTCATCATTCGGTTCATGTATGGTTCATTTCCAACTGAACAACTATTTTTTCTACTGTCGCTAATGTTCATTCCTGTTCTTACTGGTATTGTAGGGGCGCTTTTCCCGGCAGAAAAAGCAGTAAGACAGCAATCGTATGAAGGCTTAAAAGGCTCCGCTTATTCGAAGACTGTGAGTAAAAAAGAAAAATGGATTTATAGAGCGCTAGCTGCTAGTTTGGTAGTAGGAATCTTTGTGCTATTAGCTCAAGCCGTTCCTGAAGAAGGCGAGAAAGCCTCTAATAAGACGAATGAGGAAGAAACCGTTGTTGGTACATCTGGAGGGTTGAATCAGTATGAGGTTGAAGAAGTAGCAGCGGATAAGACGGTCGAGGAAGATAAAGAGGATAAAGATATTTTTGATCTATTGCCTGACTATATTTTGGAAAGTGGGTTTGACCTATTAACATTCGGAGAATCGAACAGCAAATATAATTATGAAGAATTACATGTAGGAATTCCTCAAGAGGCGCCAAAAGATTTAGTAGCTCCGAAGGAAGGGTATGAATATCTTTCGTTCCCAATCGTCTTTAATGCTGAAGAGCATTATGAAGGGGAGTATTATAAGTATCTTCCGCAACGGTTCGTCATAATGGATAGTGAAGGCAATGAATATAAAGCAAAGGAATTTACCGTGTTAGAAAAAGAAAATTGGACAGGTTATGAAATTATTGCCCCAGGGGGTATGACATCTCTTCATACTTATGAGATTCCAGTTGACAAAAACGATTTGTTTTTAGTTATAGATTATGCCGGTCATGATAAGCGGGTCATTGTATTAATCAATGAATAGATGTAAGAAGTTATGAATAAAAGAAAGGACAGTCGTTAATGACTGTCCTTTCTTTATATTATTGGCTAGCTGAGATAACTATTTGTAAGGGTAAGTCCTTTTTAAATCGGATTGATTCCGTTCATGTAACAGTTCATTTAATTTTTTATAGGGAAAAAGTACAAAAACAACACAGATATTTATGAATCCGAAGAAATTGAATGGAACGTTAACGAAAAGGAATAAAATAAGGGTATAATGATAAAAACGGATGTGTCACATAAGCGAGAATGGTTGAAGGATGCTTCTTATTTCTACAATACATAAGTTTAAGCTGTAATATGGTGAAACAGGAAAAATAAATTTAGTCAAGCCCTTGTCCTAATAAGGGAGAGGGAAAGGGTCTTCAACACTGCATTCTTTTCCTTTATTTATGACGGAAAAAAAGTATACAACCGACTACTGTACTAAAGGAACGAGGATCTGAAAGAAGGGGTATAAATGAGAGATATTTTTTTCGAAAATGTCATGATACATGATGTGCCCGATAATGTATGGGCGTCTTTTATTGAATTGGAACAAAATGCGTCAAAGTGGATGCCAGGCATTTCTTCTTTGCGAAAAACAACAGATGGCCCAATCCAAAAAGGGACAGAGTTTACTTCCTATTCAAGAGGAAAACAGCAAGTAACAAAAGTGACCGATTTTCAAGACCATTATCGCCTTACGTTAACTACAATTCAAGGGAATTTTCGCGCAGACTATACGTATACTTTTAAAGCAGAAAATAGAGCGACGTCCGTTACTTTACAGGCAACCTGTTCAGCAAAAGGAGTCATGAAGCTCCTATCTCCCATCATTCGTTACGCCATTAAGAAAACGGATGGCAGACAATTAGAGCGGTTTCAAGATGTGTTTATTAAGGATAGGTAGGTTGTTATAGGACAGTTCAAGTTTTAAAGTGAATATCCGGAAGAATATAGAGGTGGGGATGAAATGAATTTATTGGGGAAAGTAACTTATAAGTACAGAAAGCTTATGGTCATATTTTGGCTCGTCTTAATTACTGTTTTTTGCTTTTTTGCGTTAAAGCTTCCTGGAGTATTAAGTGGAGATGGATTTGAATACGACGGAGATTATCAAGAAACGAGAACGATTTTAGAGGAGGAGTTCGGTCAAGCAAAATCCTCCATCATTGTCCTATTTGAAAAAGGGGAGACGACTAGCGAAGCCAATTTTGAAGTGGCAATTACTGATACTTTAACGGAATTAGGTGAACAAAAGCAAGTAGAGTCAGTGATCACCCCATTTATGCAGGAACAGATGATGCGCGAAGACTATGCATACGGCTTATTGCTTTTCGACCAAGAAGCAGGTGAGCTTGCTGAAACAATCGAGGAGCTCCGTGCAGATATTTCTCCAGCTGAGGGCGTACAGGTTAGTTTAACAGGTGAACCCGTCATCATTAAAGACTTGAATGAAGCAAGTCAAAAAGACTTAGCGAAAGCAGAAACGATTGGCTTACCGATTGCCTTAATCGTCTTGATCTTAGCATTTGGCGGACTTGTTGCGGCTAGTATTCCGCTTGTCATCGGCGTTATTTCAATCTTAATGACCATGGGAATTGTCTACTTTTTTAGTTATTCTACGAATTTATCCATCTTTATTTTAAATATTGTCCCAATGATTGGGCTCGCTTTAAGTATTGATTTTGCCCTATTAATTATTAACCGCTTTAAAGAAGAGATACAGCATCGGTCGACAGAGGATGCGATTAAGGTGACGGTTGCAACCGCAGGAAGGTCGATTGTATTTTCAGGACTTTGTGTTTTTATTGGCTTATTTGGTTTAATGTTTATTCAAATTGATATATTCCAAAATGTAGGCTTAGGTGGGATGACCGTCGTTCTGATTGCGGTACTCGTTTCGATTACGTTTTTACCAGCCCTGTTATCGTTTGTCGGTCCTAAAATAAACGCCCTCAAGATTTTAAAAGTAAAGGAAGGAACGTCAAGTGTGTGGGAAAAATTCGCCAACCTTGTAATGAAGCGACCTGTTATCATGAGCATCATGTCATTGGCCATTTTATTAGTAGCATTGATTCCACTGCGTGACATGAATTTGGCTATTGAGACAACGGATTCTTTACCGACAACCTACGAGTCTCGTAAAGCATACGATACCTTTACACAAGAATTTATTGAGGATGAAAAAAGAGTCGAAAATCAAGTAACGATTGTAGCCGAGGCGGACGGAGAAATACTGTCATTGGAAAATTTAGAAAAGGTGAAAGCATTAATAGCAAATCTTGAGGAAGAGTCGCTCGTTGAGACGATTGAGTCCCCGTTTAGCCTTGCTAACATAGACGATGTGGAAACGTTTTATGGAGCTACCCAGCAAAATGAAAGCAATCCATTACAGCCTATTTTGGACCAATACGTTGCTGAGGATAAAATGCTATTAAACGTCTATTTAGATCCTTCCCGAACGAAAGAAGAGGGGTATGAATGGGTAGAGGAATGGGCGGAAAAGAATACGGAGCTAGCATTACAATTGGGTGGCTCAATCAAATTTGAGCAGGAAATTTTTAAAGAAATATATGATAAAGCTCCGTATGGTTTAGCTTTAATTCTTATCTCAACTTTCTTTATTTTATCCATAGCATTCCGTTCAATTCTCATTCCACTAAAGGCGATCATGATGAACATCTTAAGTTTATGTGCAACATTTGGCTTAATTGCTTGGATATTCCAAGGAGGACATTTTGGCTTTGATGCGGTTGATATATCGCTAATGTTACCTGTATTAGTCTTCAGCTTAGTATTTGGGTTGTCTATGGACTATGAAGTGTTTTTAATTTCCAGAATTCATGAGGTTTATTTAGAAACACAGCATAATAATAAAGCAATTGTTAAAGGGTTAACATCGACAAGTAAAATTATTACCTCTGCGGCAGCGATTATGATTGTCGTAACGGGTGCCTTTGCCTTCACAAGCGTGATGCCAGTAAGACAAATGGGCGTGGGAATTGCTCTTGCGATCTTTATTGACGCGACGATTGTGCGAATGGTATTAGTTCCTGCCCTAATGAAATTGCTAGGAGATTGGAATTGGTGGTTTTTCGGATTGAAATTTAATCAAGGCAAAAAAGTGAAGCTTGAAGAAGCATCAGAGTAAACAAAACAACGAAGCGTGAGTTGGATCACGCTTCGTTGTTATTAGTTTTGAAAATAAAGTTGAGTGAAGAGATGAAAAAGTTCATTGAAAGGCTATTACCTTGAAGGATTGAATTCGAGATAATATTAAAAATCATATTGAATTATATACTAGTATAAGGAGAGAGTTTGATGGGCCGTACTTAATAATACATAAAGTACGATTATGGCATTAATACATTTAATTATGGGGTGGAAATAGTGGATGAGGGAAGGAAAAATGCTTATAGAATTCTAATATATCAAGCATTTTTAGACATTAAAAATAGCGTATCACAGGATGAGTGTTTTCATATTGCCCATGCATTTCACAACCTAGCAGAAAGTCAAATAAATGATTTTAAAAAGTTAGATGAAGAGACGTTTTGGAATAGAATTCAATACTTAGAAATTCAATTTAAACTACACCATTACAGAAGTCTGTTTGAAAAATCTATTATATAAACATAAATAAACCAAATGGAATTTCTCTAGATAAACAATAATGGTATAGTCCCACAATTTAGTCAAATTCAATTGAGTGATATTTTTACATACTAGAGGAGTTAATAGAATGGATGAAATGAATCTCTTATTATCAAAATGGGAGCAAATACTAAGTAAGTTAGAGGATAATAACGGTACAGTATATCCTATTGAAATAGGCGACAAAGCTATTCTACAGGAAATTGAGGCTAAAGAAATAGAGGTAGGATATGAATTACCGCCTTCTTATAAAAATGTTTTACAAAATCTAGGTAAATCAGTTTCATTATATTACTCTTTTTCGGACGATACTATGGTTCCAAGTGAATTTAGCGAAATATGTTCAGGGGAGATAAATTGGAATATTGATTTCTTACAGAATTTAAATATATTAGCAGATGAGTTGATGGAAGACGAAGATAATTATGGGAAGGCACTTAGGGGGAAATTAGAATTTTCTCATACAGGTAACGGAGATATATACGCTTTTGATATGTCTGTTGAAAGTGAAGAGAAACCAGTTATTTATTGGGACCACGAAGAGGACACCATTACTTATGTTGCGGATTCTTTTATCGATTACTTATATAAGATTACTGAATTAGGGTGTATTGGTAGTGAAAAATGGCAGCTTAAATACTTTCTAGATGATTCTGGGCTCGAGACAACAAATTTAGCAGCTGTTAGATGGAAGAATTGGTTTGAATCATTTTCAGAGACAATGATAGATGATGTGAAAAATAACATGAACGAGCTAATAGCTTTTGTTATTTATCGTAATGAAGTAAATGAAGAAATAATCAACTGTCTTCAGAAATTTAGGAAAGATGAGCTACTTAGTTTCCTCCTAGAAGAATTGAATAAAAAAGAGGCATATATGGATCAAAAGATTATTTGTAAGGTTATAGGAGGGGTATTAGGAGTTTACGCAGAATCATGGGTGACAAGCCTATGGGAAACTAAAGAAGATAAGCTCGATCCAGGGTTACGATCCTATCTAACTTCGATGTGTATAAGTAAGGAAAAAGGACTCCCCTTAGTACTTAATTTTCTTGAACGACGACCTAATTTTAAGGTAACGGGATATGAGGCACTTTCACACCTTGGTGAATTTCATTCGAGGGATGTTATCACTTGGATGGAAAATCATGTGAAATTGCCTGTGACAGAAGGGTGGGAAGAGTTATACTTTACATCTAACTTTTCTTGGCATGACTTAGAAAGGTGGACTTCATTAGAAGAAAAGCATGAAGTAACTGTAATTCACGTATTAGAAAAGTATGTACATGAGAAGAACAAAGACAGTAAATATACTTTTGGTATAACAAATCTTCCTGATAAATCGGAGTTTACTGATTTCCTTCTAAAATTACACGATAAACAAGTTCTAAGAAAGCGAAAGTTAATCCTAGAGAATATTTTACAAAATATTAATATATTTTATTAAGCTATTAGAGAATGTATTTTATCTATAGGACAAAAATGAAAGAACATTGAAGTATTTTCATATAATTCTAATTTTAAGCGTTTCCATCAAGTGCGATGATTAAAAACCATCGCGCTTTTTTATGTTTGAAAAAAGTGACTGTAAGAATTAATTTTGTTTTTAGGTAACAGGTACATTAGTGTAGTAATGATTCTATAGCTTTTATAAGTGGAGGAGTGGTTTGATCAATTTCACTGTATATAGGGGAAGTTTATGGCTGGTATCTAGGTGATAGTAAAAAGTGAGGGCTCTTACATTGACATCAAAATAACTATTAACTATAATCGTTATTAAAGACCTTCGAAGTCTTTAATTATAATGAAGAGGTTGAAAAAATGAAATTTACAAAAGCAACAAGCCACGCTTTGCACACGATGTTATATTTAGCCACAATAAATGCTAATAAACCTGTTGGAGTCCAAGTTCTTGCCAAGCAATTAAATGTTTCACCGACATATTTATCTAAAATATTGACAAAACTTGTGAAGGAAGGCATGGTTACTTCGGCATCAGGAGCTAATGGAGGATATTCATTGTCAAATGGATGGGAATCGATTTCTTTTCTCGATATCATTGACACAATCGAAGGAAGGTCTTCATTATTTGATTGTTATGATCATGGACCTGATTGTCCGATCCAAAAAGTCATGTTAAGTTCAGAAGAAAAAATGGAAGAAGAATTAAGAAAGCGTAAAATTTCAGACTTAATTTAAAATAAAGCAACGGTCAATGTTGTTTTATATTCTAATCGTAGATATAAAATGTCTTTAATGTCAATGAATTTACAACAAAACTGAAGGGGGAATATAAGTGGAAAATGACTTATTTAATCAAAAAACATGGGAATCTGCCTGGGAAAATGATTCAAATACAAATTTGAAAATAATGCAAAGGCTGGGGCAAATGGGATCTTATAATAGCAAAGGGTTTAAAAAATGGGCGAATTCCTATAACGCAAATTCGTTTAGTAATGAAGGGAGACAACGAGTAAATAGAATTTTGAAATGGGTTGAACAACAAGGTGTTAGCTTTGAGGGGATTTCTGTGTTAGACATTGGGGCAGCATCTGGTGTGTTTAGCATCCCTATGGCAAGAAAAGGAGCAAAGGTTACTGCTGTTGAACCTTCATTAGATTTAGCAACCATGTTAGAGGAACATGCAAATAAGCATTCTGTCAAAGTGAATATTATTCAAAAGCCTTTTGAGGACTTTTTGAAAGATACTCGTAAACAATCCTATGATTTCGTTTTTTCATCAATGAGCCCTGTTATGCAAAACTGGAAGATAGTTGAAAAGACACTTAGTTATGCGAAGAAATATTGTTATATTAGCGGCATGTCTAGCAGAAAAGAAAATCATGTCATGGATGAACTTTTACCCATTCTAGAAATAGAGCTGAAAGGAATTGGTTCGTCTGATATGGCATATATTTTACATTTACTTTTTCTAAAAGGTTACTCTTATCAATCTTTGATTGAAAGGCATATAAAAACTGTGGAAATAGATATCGAAGACGCAGTAACTAAATTACCTGAATGGTTTGTTGAATATGGAATCCCGTTAGAAGATAAGTTACTAAAACAATCTGAATCATATTTACGTAGAACCTATACAGGTAAAATCCCATTAAGAATGGGAGGGAGATTTGGAAAGGTACTTGTTCAATTTTAATTTAATTACAGATATAAAAGGTCTTTAATAGTGATTTTTATAAAAAAATGAAAAGGATGATTCGAATGAATATTTTTGATTGTATTGTTGTAGGTGCAGGAGCTGCAGGGTTAAGTACTAGCTTAACGTTAGGAAGGGCGAGAAGAAATATCGGAGTGTTTGACGACGGATCCAATAGGAACAGAGTTACTCAAGAATCACATGGATTTATAACAAGAGACGGGACGAAACCTCATGAATTTAGAGAAATAGGGTTAAAAGAATTAGAGAAATATCCTTCCATATCTTACTTTAATACAAAGATTACCGAGATAACTAAAGATATTGTTAATGAAAGATTTATAGTGAGAACAAAAGATGATGAAGAATATAGTACGGAAAAAATCGTATTAGCCACTGGTGTTCAAGAGGTATTCCCTATACTATCTGTTAGAGATTATTATGGAAAAAGCATTTTTAGTTGCCCATATTGTGATGGGTGGGAGATGAGAGATAAGCCACTCGTTGTTATAGCAGAAGATGAAGAATATATGCTCCATATGACTAAATTAGTTTACAACTGGTCTAAAGATTTAGTTCTTATAACAAATGGCGCTAGAATAAGTGAACAAAGTGCTTTAGAGCTACAAAAGCGTAATATAAAGATAATGGTGGAGCCAGTTAAAAAGTTAATAGGTGTTGATGGGTATTTACGTGAAGTTGAATTTGAATCAGGAGAAACAATAGCCAGATCAGGAGGGTTTGTTATACCAACATTTTATCGTCCCATTTCATTTGTTGAACAGCTAGGTTGTGAAATAGACGAAAAAGGGGCTGTTGTAACAGATGGAATGGGCAGGACAACACAAAAAAACATCTACATTGCTGGAGAAACTGAAAAAGTACTTCCTTCATCGCTAATGATGTCTGCAGGCGAAGGAAATAAAACGGCCGTAGCTGTTAATACTGATTTAACGATGGAACGTTTTTGAGTAAATGTATGAGATTATGTGAAACGAATAAAGTATTTAAAATATTAAATAAACCTACTTGACCTCAAGAAAGGATTAAGGTAAATCCTTTCTTATCAATAATGGGGGAATGAATAATGACAAAATATGTGTTTGTTACAGGTGCTAATAAAGGTATTGGCTACGAGATTGCTCGCCAATTAGCTGAAAAAAATTATCATGTTTTTTTGGGAGCTCGTAATAAGGAGCTAGGACAAAAAGCAGTTGAGTCTTTAGGATTAGAAAATGTTTCCCTTATTCAAGTAGACATTGCTGATACTGAATCTATATTAAACTCAGTAGATGAAATTGGAGAAGTAACGGATAACTTAGATTTATTAGTTAATAACGATGGGGTTGTACTAGATATTAATATCCTTCCTAGTGAATTGAGATTAGAAACACTATTTCGTTCATTTGAAATTAATTTCTTAGGAACATTCCAAATGATTCAAGCTTTTTTACCATTAGTTAAAGAAGCTAATGGTGGAAAAATAGTCAATATAACGACAGATATGTCCTCACAAACGATATTTGACAATTGTGATTTACCTCAATTAAATACATTAGGATATAATTCATCAAAAACGGCAGTCAACTCTTTAACATTAGCCTTTGGAAAGGAATTTGAGTCAGATGGACCTGAGATTTTTGGAGTTACACCTGGCTTGATCTCAACTAATCAGAATGGAAACGTTCCACTTGGGAAAACCCCTGCTGAAGGTGCACAAGTTATTGTAAAGTATGCAATCAGTGACAAAAGTTATAATGGGAAAATATTGAACGAAGGTGGCATGATTCCTTGGTAGCTGTGGACATGGCTTTCTTTACTATAAAACTAGTAAAAGAAGGAATGTATGAAACAAGTAATTAGTGGAGCAAAAACTTAAAAAGAACTGTAATGGACAAGAGAGGGGAAACCTAGCTTGTCCTCCAATTATTATGATAGTGTTCTGTTTCACGCCTCAATATAATCGCTCACCAATTAATAAAATGTAGAAAGAAGCCTCACTTTTACGAAAAGTCAAACATTGATTCAGATTCATAGATTTTATATTCTACAATATTGTGAAAGGAGAGAGGAGTGCCAGTGAATACTTTTGTCATTAAATTAACAAAATCTAATAAAATCATGGTAGAAGCATGTAATTAGTGGGGAAATGCTCCTCTATAAAGATAAACCCTATGCTCCTTGTAATGTATAGGTTCGCTTGTTAATCGGAATTTATGTCCCAACTAGCCTGTGAATCATGTTTATGGCGAACAGTTTGGCTGACGAGGATTAGTCCCGCGGGCGCTGGGTTTTATCCTGACTGCGGCTATAATAAAAGATCTTATGATAAAAGGTCAACCAGAAAAAACTCGCTCACATATTATGGTCGGACGTACTAATTAATAGTGCGTCTTTTTGTGTTTTAATAAGATTATTGAGGAAGGTTTCATGCAAGAGAAAGCCCATAAGTTCACACTAGCCAAAGTATATTTTTACCAAATGAACAGCGCCACCTTTAACTAAATTTAGTCTTTTTATGATATTAAAGGGAAAATAATAGGATAAAAAGAATAATAGATTAGTAAAAGGGGATGTTGTGATGAATTTGGAGATAAAACATAGGAAAGTTCATAAACGATTTAGAAGGTTAAAATTCCTTGGAATAACCTTGATGACGATCATCCTTCTTACATTAGTAGTAGGTTTTGTTTATGAATATACGAGTTACAAGAATGTTAAAAGCAACTTTCCTCCAGACGGAAAAATGATTGATGTCGGAAACAGAGAAATACATGTGAATATTAAAGGGGAGAAAACGAAGCTGCCACCTGTTGTTATTGAAGCAGGATTTGGTTCATGGTCTTACGATTGGTCAAACATTCAAAAAGAGCTATCAAAGCATACCGAAGTCATTACTTATGACCGAGCGGGGTATGGATGGAGTGATCCACCTCCAAATGGCTTTAATATTGATATGACAATTAATGATTTGAGTAAAGTTCTTGAATATTCAAATATTGATTCCCCTGTCATATTAGTGGGGCATTCACTTGGAGGGATTTATACTCGTCTCTTTGCAGATAAGTATCCTGAAAAGGTTTCAGGCTTAATTCTTGTTGATGCACGAAATGAGTATTTGACAGAAAAAGCTACATCATATAATGATATATATTATGAGGGACAAGACCTAACTTTCATTCGCATTTTTTCTCAATTTGGATTCGCACGACTATTTGGGGAGAATATGATTGCTGATTTAATTCCCGATTACCTTTCCTTAGAAAAGTATGTCAATGTTCAATATGACACTCCCTTTTTAAAATTATTAGATCAAGAAGATAAACAAATAAGAACATTAGAGAAATTAGTGAAATTAGTGAAAGACACTCAACACTTGGATGATAAGCCTTTAACAATCATTACACCAGATGAAAATAAAGAACTTCAATTAAATGCAACTGAATTAGGGTATTCAGAACAAGAGGCGAGTAATATAGATCAAATCTGGAAAGATTCCCAAATGCAACTAACCAATATATCCAATAACAGTGAACTTATTTTAGTTCCAAATAGCGGTCACAATGTGATGTTTGACCAACCTAATGTCATCATTGAAGCGATTTTGAATATGGCTGATGGAATATGAACTTTTTTGGGCAAGGTGCCTCTAGAAAGTCGAAAATAATAAGAATATAAAAGTAATAGGAAGGGATTAAATTAATGAATAAAATAAATGAGATAGGCGACCAGCTTTGGGAAGGGTGCATATTAGCCTCAATAGCACACGCCATCATGGTCGCTCACTATCCTGAATTAGCAAATGAACATTCTTGGGATGATATTAATTACAATGTACAAAATAGTTCTGGTGGTCGGGGCACGATAACTTTTCATACGAACTATGTGGTAGGTGCTTTTCGAAATGAAGATAGTGAGCGAGAATCTAACTATACAGTTGCACTTAATTACTTTAATGGGGCTCCACAAGAAGTAATTGATGTTGCGGTTAACGAATCTCTACAATATTTGTTAGATGATATTCATGGGAGTGTCGCTCCTGTAATAACTACTGCATTTTGGGGAAATAAGGGTGGTTCTAATTCAAACGATAACGACGAAGAATTTATAAAAAATGGTGGATTTTTAATTGAAAGGCAAGCTTTGAATATTGAAGTAGCAATAAATGAGTGGATAGAGGATTACTATATGACTGAATCTCAAGTTAGTCTCCTTCATTCTCTCTTTGAAAGAAAAATAAGCAACCCGAATGATAAAATAATGTTAACTGAGAGTGAAATCAAGATGATTGAATCAGATGATGAAGAAGGTCTTAAAGAAAGCAAAATCTCATTTGGAGAATTGGGCATTGGTTGGGAGCTGTAGAATAGGACTTTATGAGCAGGAGATTAAACTGAAGAAAATAAGTTATCTCATATTTGAATTTTCCATTATCGGGTGCGCATTTCTAACATAGAAATGTGCCTTTTCATTTTAGGATTGTCTAATTGGACGTACTTTGAAATAATTGGTATTAAGCAACAGGGCAGTTAAACGGATTAATTTATAACACTACTAATGGAGTGTTTGTCTTTTTAATAAAGTGTTATTCAGAATTGGGAGGTTTGTCGTAAAAGGAATCTCTTTAAAAATAAACTAATGGACGTAGAGATAAAAAGTGACAATAACTTTTAGAAGATATAAAGATATAAGTGATTACCAAAAGATATGTACATTTCTAGAAAAAAGTTATGAATCCTATGGGACAAGGTTTGATAATAATTTAAGCTTATTTGAATTTCAATGTGCATTGTCACGTGGAATAGACGAACCAAGTAAGAGTATAAACGAGGCGTTAGAAAATGTTTTTCTATGGTTTGATGATGAGATGTTAGTAGGCATTCTTGAAGAAGGGTCCTTTTGTCTAGCAGCAAGTTACAGATTATCTTTGATGAACTAATAAAAGTTGGGGAAAAGTTTTATTCTGATTCTGATAATAAAATAGAGTGGGAGGTTTATGAAAACGATACTGACTACGAGAATGTCTTATTAAAAAATGGGTATAAAAAGTCCGAGGAATACTGGGTAAGAAGGGATTTTAACCTAGAAAATTCAATAAATCGCCTGGAACTACCAAAAGGGTTTTACATAAAATCGGTACCGAATCTTATTGAACACGATGAAGTGTATAAGGCCTATAAGCTATGCTATGGAATATTATTTAATAAGAGTATTTTTCATAATTTTTACGAAACTTCAACTTATAGAAAAGAGTTAGACTTAGTAGTTATCGGTCCAGATAATAATGTAGTAGCTTTAAGTAGTGGAAGGTTCGATGAAAAAAATAAGCTAGTTACGATCGAAGCAGTATCTTGTTACCATGAATATAGAGGGAAAGGTATTAGCAAAGCATTATTGCTATAGGAGTTAAGTATTGCTAAAGAACTTGGTGCAGAAAAATCGCCTGTCTATACTGCTATGCCAGAAAAATATCCGGCTCCAAATAAACTTTACGAGTCCGTTGGGTTTAACTTAGTTGGTAAAAGATTTGTTTGGAAAAAGTATTAAGGTAGACCAAATCAGTAATGGCAACAAACGAAGGCTTTTGTTATAGACTGTTATGATCTCTTTTAATTAATCTTGAATTCGGTTATTTAGCTATCAGGCTCTATAGTTTAAGAAGTGTTGTTAGTAACGCTTTTTTATGTGAAAAAGGAAAAATGATAGTTTGTGAGGAGAGGGTAACAAAGATGAAAATCGTAATAGAGAAAATCATCTACTTTGTATTTACAATAGTTATTTTTATTGTGTTATGGAAAATAACAAGTGAATTATGGGAATCATTTGTACCATGGAATTATAAAACAGACTTATTAGCAGCTTTTGTAGTTGCCCCAGTTCTAATTGTAGTTTCATTTATTTTGGCAAGTTTGTCGTTCAAAGTTATAAAGGAAAATAAATAGAAATAATAATGACTCCGGTAACAGTTTGCCTATGAGGTGGAAAGTACTCAAATAATATAGTTTCAATTATAGAGAGCTTTAGTGGAAGAAGATATGCAATATAAACTGTGATGAAGCCTTCCATAGTTGGTCGCAATCAAGAGTTAAAAAAACGATGACAAGCTCTCTTTCATTCTATCAGGCAGAATGACTAAAAAAAGGGGGAAAACAGATGGCTTTATGGAAAATCTATGTTGTTTCAATAAGTGAACTAATTGTATTTTTACTTCTCGGTTTGTTCTTAACTGTAAATGTTCTGAGAAATGTATATGAAAATGCAGGAATTAACTTTATGGGGAACGTGTGGGTGGTTTGGTTTGGATTAACGTTCATCCTATTTGGAATATATACCATCCTACTTTCCATTCTTATATCAAAAGATAGTCCATTACTAAAAAATAGATTATCTTCAAAAACCTTTTGGGTTCTTTTTATAGCTTCTATTTTTGGCGTATTTATTCCATTTTTTACAGGGGAAATCCCTTTTTGAAACTTCAGTCTAAATAAAGTGATAAATTCTTGAAATTCAAGTCTATAACAAATGGCCACTAATCTGTAATAAAATAGGCGTTCTTTTCATGAAAAGGGTCTTAAATTGGTGAAAGGCGAAGTGTGCATTTATGCTAAAATTAGGAAGTTGTTGAAGAGCTTATTTACTACCTGGAAGGAGGGGATAGTGGTGCTTTATATAGCAAGAACTCAAAGAAGGGTTTTAGGAATGTTATTAGCCATAAACGTAATGTCAATCATTGTAAGTTTAGTGATGAACTTACATTTATCCTATGAAATCTTTTTTGGTAAACTTTTAATTTGTGGAGTTATTCTATTATCATTTTTTATCCGATATAAATTAGAGATTGGGAAAGAGAAAGTTACTTACCAAATACAATTAATAGAAATGACGATTTACAAAAAAATAGTATATTCTAATCAAATCAAACAAATGAAATGTAAACGTATAGGGTGGACAACGAAGGGTATTATTATACAAGTCAAAAAAGGGTCCAATATTAGAGTAGTTAACTTTGAACCTCATACAGTAGCTACTAAATTAATGGAATTTGCGAATGAAAATGGTATTACCGTATCTAAAACAAAAGATTATTTAATTCTAGAAAAATAACCTCAATTAGTTATGGATGCTTTAGCAGAAGAACATACACATTTTTGTTGAAATAGATTTATTTTAGCCGCCTCAATCAGTTTCTCTGCTTTCTCTTAAGCCCAGTCATTTGATCGCTGTATACAGAGGGATGAAATGCAGTTGATTCGTTCAGATTGGGATACTTTTAATACAGATTCAGATGTGATGAATGTTTTAAGGGTATTTAACGAAATCCTGGAGTATACCATATACACTTCAATATTCAGGGGAAACATGATAATTATACTCTTCACCTAACCGTCGTACAATCTTATCCATTGGTGAAAATTACTGTGGGGCACCCCTATAGATTATGTAGTAGCTTCACAATTGTTTTTCCCATAAAAAATTGTTACACCGCATTAATTTCATAAAAAACAACATCTCCATTTGATAAATTGTGGCGAACAATTGGGGTACAGTTCATTGAATAGTGCGTCTTTTCGTGTATTGGTCCAATCTTCTTGGAATATGCGTTTCTATTTTACATATAAATCAACGCATAATGACAAACGTGCTACTATCTTGATTGTGTTGCTAAGGACATATAATCACTACACTACAAAAACTCCTAAATTCTAGTTGTTTAGGGTTTTTTATATTTACTGTCAGTCTCTTTGCTATCAATTAGAAAAAATCTTCCTAATGAGGTACATTCACACAGAATTCAGATGGCTTTCATATGAAATACAGATACAGATGGTTAAATAATGGGTGTAAGGAATACAACATTCAGCATGATAGGCTCTTATATTGAGACAATTCAAGCAGTATTTTCCTTGCGACATAAAATTATTACACCATTCATTATCTGGTGTTCTTAGCATAGCTACTTTCATAGGATTGATATGCAAAAAAAAGAAAGGAACGATAAACCCATGAAAAAAAATAGACTCATTGGTACCATCGCTTGTTTACTACTTATTTTATCCGCATGTGGATTCAGTGGAGAGGGTACAGAACCTGTAGGAGCTGGGGATGATCAAACCGATCAAGGAAAAGAGAATGCAAATGAAAGAGACACCATTACGGTAGGAGTTGAAAATGCCAATTCTCCCTTCTCTTTTATTGATGAAAATGGAGAACTAACTGGGTTTGACGTTGATGTCTTAGAAGCTATTGCAGAAGATCAAGGTCTTAACGTAAATTTTAAATCGATGAACTTTAGTTCCATCGTTCCCTCTCTCCAAACTGGACAGCTAGACGCAGCGATTTCTACTACTTCATTAGGTCCATCTCCTGAAAAAGAAGGAAAAGTGGACTTTGCTAATCGAATTACAAATGCATCGTCAAGCATTGTTTCTAAAAAAGGAAGCAGCATAGAAGAAATTGAGGATATTCACGAAAATCATGTAATTGCAGTGAAAACTGGTTCATTAGCAGAAAGAATTGCTGATATTCTTGCAGAAGAAACGGGTGCTGAGATTCGTCGTTTTGACACATCGGACAAGGTGCTTCAAGATGTAGTAAATGAGCAATCCGATGTCGCTGTTGATGCTATGGACACTATCTATGCTGTTTTGTGGCAAGATAGAGAATATGGAATTCAGATTTTAAGTGATAGTCTATTTCAATATGTCATGGAAGCACTTCAAGAAGAAGCAGAAGTCGAAGAAAACGAAAACGGAACTTCGGTGGGAGAATTTCCTTATAATGCAATTGCTGTAACCAAAGGAGACCAAGAACTGATTGATATGTTAAATGCAGGATTTCAGAATATAAAGGCTGATGGGAAATTTGACGAAATCCAAGCAAAATGGAATGTTGCTTTAACACTAACAGCTAGAATGTCTGAAGAGTTCTTGGACTTTATGATGGAGGTGAATCCAATATTAAAGGGGCTGGATGGAGAATTGAAGACTATCGATGAATAAAAAAGGAAATCACGATAAAATAAGTGTTGAAATATAGCTTTCAAAAGGTCATCGTTGATATTTTCATTAGGGTATTCCTAGGATTTTACTTATCGTTATTTCCAAGTTGAGCTATCTCATTGAAATTCTTTAAGTTCGTTTTGCTAAGGCGATAGAGGGGTTAAATAGCACGTTCTCACACTCCTTCAACATATTTAGTTATAAGAGGGTGAAGCCTTAACAATTAGTACATATTATAGGTACAACGTTGGAAAGGAGAGGTGAGTGTGGCAAAGGAAAAAAAGCAACCGAAAAAGGACTCAGTAAGTCCTCAAAATGAAGAAAAATATATTCGTGACCTTTCGACTCGAGAAAATGGACAGCCGTTGCCTCAGCCAAAAGATTATGACGAGATTGACTATTAAGAAATGATAAGGTATGACAAAAGTCATCAGACGTTGTTGTTTTCGTCTGATGACTTTCCTTATTATGTTTATTAAAGAAGGTGGAGTTCTGCATGTAAACGGGCTTAATAGGGATGTACTTGATGTAATTCTGGATTGGTGTAAAATCATAGAGTTGGATGTTAGGGCTGGCATAGTACAGTTACATAATACCACTAGTATAGAAAGAAGAGGAAGGCTGCGATGCGGCTCGTAAATGTGAAGGAAAAAGGGTGAATGGTTAAAATTTAATCCTCTTATATTCTATACGTCGGAGCATTATTGGCTATTAAGGAAAGGACCCCTTATAGAAATATATGTGCAACGTGAATAAAATACTTAGTATTGATTAATCCATATTGTCAAATGATGAAGGAAAATGTATAAAGAGATTGATTAAACATATTATTGGACTAAAAGTTCGCTACAAAATGAATATAAAACAAAATAAACTGTCAATATTGACAGTTTTTTAATTTCTAAGGAAGGTATGTTCATATTCGTGTCGAATACTCATTTTTAATAAGTTTAGATAAAGCGAATTTAATCTAGTAGGCAGTTAACCTGGTTACTAAAGGAGGAACGTACTGCTTTTGACAAAAGAATGGAGTTATCAAATAACGATATTGTTGAGGTGAGAACCATTATTCATAATTATTTTGTTGAAAAACTTGGAGAAGGTGAGCCCGTAATTTTTCTTCCTGCTGCTGGTTTCTCTGGAAAGGAAGGCCTCAATATTGCAGAAGAATTGAGTGACAGGTTTGAAACCCATTTGATTGATTTACCTGGTTTAGGTAAAAGTGAAGGGATTGAACAAAGAATCACTCCTTTGGTACTTGCAAATTGGGTGAATGAGTATATGGAAGAACAGCATATAGAAAGAGCTACCTTAATTGGTCATTCGTTGGGGGGAGCTATTCTTTTAGCTTTCGCTCTGTATTATCCAAATAAGGTTGATAAGCTCATTTTACTGGACCAAGGGCATAAGCCTTATCCTAGAATCCCTACGTCAGAATTTGGTCCATTTGCTTATATGTTTCCACTCATTAATGGATGTGTTCGATTATTGGGGAAACCATTTTTAAAGAGGCTTGCGCCATTATTTATGCAAGAGAACGAAACAGTAGAGGATAACATCGAAGCGAGTGTTAAGCAATTTTGTGAGCGTACTGCCATTGAGGAAAATGAATACGTCAAAATAGCCTTTAAAAATCCTATTGATTTCTCAGTTGAGGGCCTTAACCTTATGTTTGGTTACTACAACTTAAAATTGCCAAAATTACTTCTAAATGTAAATGTGCCAACCTATTTAGTTTATGGTACTTTCGAAAATATGGATGATAAAGAGTATAGACGAACAAATAAATACATACAAAAATTAAAGAAACATAATCTTCCGGTAACATACTTTCCGGTAAAAAGTGGACATTATGTCCACTGGAGTAATCACTTTGAATTGAGTGATTTAACACATATTCTAACTGCTAATTCTAGTGAAAACAATGATTATGCAGAATACATTTCCAACTGAAGAATAGAAAGAGCACGACAGCCATTTCTGATTGAAATGGTTGTTTTATATCTTATATGTAAGGAATTAATTGTAACGCATTTCAACTTACACTCATTCTCTTTCTTCACATGTTTGGTGATAAAAAAGATTGATCAATAGCACGTCTTAATATGTGGATTTCTCAAATAAAAAGAGCCTCTTTTTGAATAAAGGATTAAAAAAGGCTCTTTAAATATTTTACGAAGACGATTTTAGTTTAATTATTTTCTATCTTTGTTCTGTAACATCGCGTCCATTTGTTGAAGCTTGAAATCGAGATATTATGTAAGTCACTTCTAGTTTTTTTATTAGTTCCCAAGTTTAAAGTTTATAATAGTCCCCTCAGGTAAATTCATCCTCTCACGGTGAACGACATGTCAACGTGAGCCACACCTATAAAGGTGAAGGAGAAACCTCCTGAAGAGTTCTTAGAAATTTATTTGGGAGAATATTGTGGGAGATACTTTTGAGAATCATATTTTGTGGGAAGCTGTCATGGAATTAAATGACGTTTTCATTGAGTTGCACGAGTTTAATAAAGATTCCGTGGGGGGACTTGTAAAATCAAATGAGTTAAGAATTTATGTTATTTCTAAAGGAAGACAAATGGATGGCTTGAGACAGGGAAGCATTAGATCAACACTCATTGTAGATTGCATTAGAGAGAGAATTAGAGAACAATGTCTCAATTGAAAAATGGTGGAACCATTGTGTCCTGCCGAATGCAATCAACGCAAAGATTATTGAGTAAAATTCATTAGGTTTATTAGGTGTTTTATTTGCCTTGAAAAATATTCACCACTGAAGAGCGAGAATTAAGAACATTACATAATACATTTGCATTCCTCATAAAGTGTAAGAGTGTTTGTTAAAAAAATGAGGTGAGAATGTGAGTGCTTCAAAACGAAACAACTTTGTATGGATTTTCATTGTTTTTGCTACGCTCTTCTTTTTTGCAATCCTCACTGTTATAGGCATTGTCATTATGAACGAAAAAACAATTATTGTACCAGATGAAGTAGGGACTATTTCAGGTGCAGTTAGTATGGCTGAACCTGGTGACATAATATTGGTTAAAGTGAAAGAGAATGGTACTCCTTATAACGAATCCTTCACTATTAACCAAGATAAGATTAAGCTGATTGGAATAGGAAAAGAAAAACCTGTAATTGATTCACCGAGTATTGCTATAAGACTTAATACCACTTCAGGGGTGTTAGTGAGGAGTTTTGATTTTCAAGGAAATAGTATTGCTATACAAGTATTAACTTCAGAGAGTAATATGATTAAAGATAATTCGTTTATTGATAATAGTCTTGGCATTACTTTATCCGATTCTGACAGGAACATACTAAAAGGTAATACTTCTAGTGGAAATAGTAACCCTATCTCGTTAAGCTTTTCAAATAACAATTTAATTAATGGCAATACTCTTAATAATGACAGTGCCAACGGTATTAATTTATCCAATTCCGATGGCAACCTAATTAAACGAAACACAGTCACAAACATTGGGTTTAATGGTATTTTATTGAATACATCCTCTAACGACAATGATGTTTTCTTCAACCGTGCGTTTGGTAATGGTGATGGAGTTGTTACTTTTGATATAAACGATGAGGGGAATCCTGGTACCAACAATAACTTGAAAGGGAATAAATGTGATACAAGTAGCCCAGAAGGCTTATGTAAATAATTCATTGTAAGTATCCTTTCTAAGGTAGTCACATTATATAGAAAACAAGGGTAGAAACTACATGTTTTTACCTTTTTTATTCGCCTTGAATGTGACAAGTTAATCAAGGTTAAACACATATAGGAATGAAATAGGAAAGGAGAATGCATGATGTCACAAAGAGGAGTCAATAAGTCGCTAACCGAAGCACAAAGACAATGTGCGGAAATACTGGCTCAAAATGACTTATATAGGCTAACCATGGAAGATGTTTCGGAAAGAGTAGGGGTAAGTGTTCGCACGGTACACCGTTGGAAAAGGGATAAGACCTTTATACACTCCCAGGATGAGGTAGCAGAGTTTGTTTGTCTAATTATTTGGGAACATAGATTCCAATAAACAACCATTTCTCGTTTTTCTAAGTTGAATTCTGTATCTTCTCCTCCAAGGAACAATAATACTTTATAACCTATACACTCATCAGGCTGAAGGTTCATTGGGTGTATAGATAGCCATTCATTATAAAAGGACGAAGCCAAACATGCATCATGAAATTTAGGGATTTCTTCATTATGAATTTCCAATACTTCACCCGTTCCTGGCTCAAACATTAAAATTTGAGCATGTCCTGTTTCTATTCTAGCAAAATCAAGAGCAAAATGTCTTCCCAACCAATCATAGCCAAAGCATTCAATTCGACCTTCAAACTCTGGAAAGGCTTCAAGGACAATTTTATTCCATTGTTTTATATTATCCAGCTTATGCAACCTATATAGACCATTTCCAAAAGAAACCCCTTCATATTTATCAAAAAGAGTCATAAATCCTTTTGTTTTTCTTTGTATATCACTAAATTTGTCGTGATTGCAATCACCGTGTTTTTCACTCCAAAAAAGTTAAAAAAAGATTTAAACATTTATCTTCTCCTTATGGTTTTGTTGTTTATATTATTTTTGCTTCTCATTTGCTCCCATTTTTTCTTAAAAAAATTCCGATACTTCTTTACAGTGTTTTTCTAATTCTCGTAATGTAAATAGCTTTGTACTCGGAAACGCTGATGAGTTTTCCTTACTGTAAGTTAAATGTACAATTGCATATTTATCTATCTCATTAACCCAATAAATTACGTCATCATTATCGTTTCTTCTTGCTACTGCGACTGACTTTTTTCCATAGAGAACGTGACTAGGAGACAACTCTTTAATTAGTTCATTGTTAAGAACTTCAGCCATACTCTTAGTAATCACCCACCACGGATCCTCCAAAAATTCTTCTAATTTAACTTCCATCAAAGTCACCTCTTTTTTATGATTTCAGGATAAACCTTAATGGACTATTTTGCTTGTTAATATAAGTCCAATCTACTAACTTCGTATTCTAATTTTAGCATATAAACCAAAATGATTTTAGATATTCTAGAATTCAAATTTTTATGGTAATGGACCATTTTGAAATAAGAAAAAAACAACAGGATTTTTGATCAAACTTCATTTAAATAATTGAACTTTGTTTGAGCTGATTAAACGTTTTCTTTCCTTTGGTAACAACTCCTAGTATACATTCGCTGTCCTGAAAATTCCGTGCAACGATGAAACACTCTAATAATGGAAGTTTTCATATCCATCAATACCGACCGATTGATGAAAGTACTAGCTATGATGACTTTTATTCTATCCGTCATAAGTCTTAGATCCGTTCCACCAAATGTTGGATGATATTTTTTGACAAAATGATTATTCTTAGTTTGATAGATAGAGAAAGATTGAGAGTGAAGGGTTGGGTTGTCATTGGATAAGTATATGAAATTATTAGGGAATGTATATTTTCGCCGTTTTTTCCTTGCTTCTGCGGTATTAAATGTAGGGAGAAAATTGTCGTGGATAGCACTTGGGTGGTTTGTATACCAAGTAACGGGTTCAACGCTCGCTATTGGGATCGTCATATCAGCTGCTACTATTTCCCCGTTAGTATCAAGTATTTTTGTTGGGGGGATTTTAGACCAATACAATCGAAGGAGGGTCATGGTGCTTGAAAATATAGTGAGGGGGACGTTGCTTGCCCTCATTCCAATCTTCTATTGGTTTGACATTCTTTCTTTGTGGGTGATCGTATTAGTAGTCTTTATAAATGGAATGCTTTCTTCTTTTACGACGATTGGTACATCTGCGATTTTGCCTGAGTTTCTTGAGAAAGAAGAGTTAGAGACAGGTAATGCGGTTTTTATGATGACAGGTCAATTTGGATCGCTTGTGGGTCCAGCATTAGGGGGATTTAGTACAGCTTTAGTTGGTGCCCCCATAACCCTCTTTATGAATGTAATGTGTTTTATGGTGGCTGCCTTATTGTATTATCGTATTCCTCATGCTGCCTATCATAAAGGGCTCGAACAAAGAAATAGACCCATTGATTTAAAAAGGAAGTGGAGTAGCTTTTATCGTGATACAAAAGAAGGGTTTCAGTTTATCTTTACATACAAATCATTAGTGGTCATCGCATTAGTGACGTTTTTCTTCAATTTCACTTATGCCCCTCTAGAACCAATGTTACCCGTATTTGTAAATGACATTATAAATGAAGGTGCAGAGGCGTTAGGGCTGATGTGGACATGCTTTGCCATTGGCTCATTTATCGGATCATTAGGTTGGATACGATTGAATAAGAACATCCCTTATTCATATGCCTTAGGATTAGTAATTTTTCTTTGGGGTATGGTTCCAACTAGCTTTGGCTTTTTATCAAATATTCTGGTCATTTATATAATGATGTTCTTAGGTGGAGTCGTCTATGCACCCTACAACATTATTTCCCCAACGTTAAAACAAAGGCTAGTGCCGAATACAATTCGAGGGCGTGTGTTTGGAGTATATGGATTAATAGCTGGCTTAGGTTTTCCAATTGGTGTATATGTAGGAGGGTATATAGCTGAATACATAGGAGTAGTCAATACCATTATTGCTAGTGGAATCATGACCATGCTACTTGGACTAGTGGTAGGGCTTCACCCGCTCTTAAGAATGAATGAGGTCAACACTCTCCACCCGATAAGGGAGGGCCATTAAATCTCCTTTGACTGATACATGTTCTTCGCTTTAAAAGGAGATTGGGTATGTCATAAACAAGAAGAAGGAGTCGTGAATATGTTTCGTGTTTTTAGACATAAGGCATTTTCGTTATTTTTTGTAGGTTACTTTATTTCTACGATTGGGAATGCTTTGTTTTATTTGTCCGTACTTTGGTATGTTCAACTTATGACAGGAGAAGGGAAATATGTGGCTCTCCTCGGCCTGATGATTACCATTCCTCAACTATTTATGTTTGTATCAGGCGTTGTTGCCGATCGATTTTCGCGGAGAAAAGTCATGCTTTTTACAGACGTCTTTTCTTTTATAATCGTGCTTTTTTTATCTATTTACCTTGCTTTCTTTTCTTATTCCTTTTGGGTGATTGCGATCTCATTTTTACTACTAAATATTTGTCATAACCTTTTCATGCCAGCCTCCCGCGCTTTCATGCCTTTAACCTTACCAGAAGGCGAGTTGACAGTAGGGAATAGCCTGTTTGTAATGGTGACAAGAATAGGGGCAATCATGGCAGCAACAGCAGGAGCATTTCTGCTTACTTTAGTAAACGAAACGTATTTTTTTCTATTTAATGCCATGACATTTCTCATCTCGGCAACTTTTCTCCTCATTTTAAAACGATTTGTCAATGAACAACGTGAGATGCCATCAAATCAAGTTCCAGAAGGGAGGTTTTCTTTAAAAGGTTTTTTAAATGATATAAAGGATGGCGTAAGGGTCATAAAAAATGAGAAGATTTTATTATTTATGCTACCAGGTGTTTTATTAACCAATCTATTTTTTGTAACGTTTTTCTATCTTACTCCGTCTTGGTCACAACAAATATTAAAAGCAGGTGCCAAGGGCTATAGCCTTCTAGAATTATCCCTTGGTTTGGGAGCCCTGACTGGGGCCTTTATTTCAGGCTGGATATCAAAGTGGATCACACCTAAATTAGGCTTAACGACAGCCTTTTTGCTGCAAAGTGTAATAGTGTTTTTTCCAATGTTTCCGTATCTATATCCGGGTATGGTAGTATTATTTATCGCTTCAGTTGGAACGGGGATGGCAGGGGCCTTTATGATGACGATGATGCAACAGATAATCCCTGACGACTATAGGGGAAGGGCTTTTGGTCTGTTAATGTCAGTAATGGGGGGCATTGTCCCGATAGGCACAATACTATCAGGCTTACTATCTAGCTATATTGGGCTTAGTGGAACCTTTTGGATATCAAGTGTTGGTTGTGCAGGAGGGGCCATAATGTTAGCTGTTACATTTGCTACCGTTCCTTATCAAACAGGTCAAACATCAAATACAGTCATTTCTAATTAGTCTAAGGTTGTGGATTACTTAAGAGAGACTGGGTTATTTTTATTTAAAGGGTTAGGTACTGTAGGGACTACTTGTTCATTCATTATTGTGAAATGACTGCTAAATGGGCAGTCATTTTTTTATGTTGACGACTTATATCATTAAATGATATAGTCTATTTAATGATATATCATTTAATGATATAAAAGGAGGTACACAATGCCGAGAAACGATTCATTGGAAATGGGAGAGCTGACGGATACATCCTATTACATTTTATTAGCACTAATCGAGCCTATGCATGGGTACTTGATTATGAATAAAGTCGAGAACATGACAAATAATCGTGTATCTATTGGACCAGCTTCTCTGTACACAACCATAAAGAAATTAGTAAAAGCTGGATTAATTGAACTAGTTGAAGAAGCTGAAAAGAAAAAGAAAACGTATGTGACAACGGAAAAGGGCATCAAATTAATAAAACAAGAAATGGACCGGAAGCGGGAAATGATTTTACATGCAGAAGAAATATTTACAAATATAGGAGATGGGAATAATGGCTAAAACAAAATACGTGCTAAATGGTGGGCTTGCATTTTCTGAAGAAAAAGATATGAAAAAACTAAGTAAATATGCCAAAGATGGGTGGGTATTAGAGGGCTTCTCGTTATTAGGATTAGGGTATAAATTAAAAAAAGGAGCAAGTCAAGAATTAGACTATTCATTAGATTACCAACTGGAAGCGGATGAGGAATATTTCTCCTATTTTAAAGCAGCTGGTTGGTCTCATGTTTGTTCAGCAGATAGTGCCCATGTGTTTGGAGCACCAGCAGGAACAACCCCCATCTATTTGGATCGTGTGTCGACGATTGAAAAGTATACAGTCGAAAAACAACAAATGGGCAAAGTTACACTGATATCCTTCATTGCTACGGTTGTTCTGTTTTTGTTATATTTCATGAGTAACCAAGGGTGGGTACCTGAAATCGTTGGACAAGTAAGCTATGGGTTAGCACTCATTTCGACCATTATTCTTATATTTGGTGGGCTACCATTTATTGCGTATCACTTTAGAGTAAACAAGTTAAAAAGAAAGACATTTTGATAAGTAGTAACAGGGAAGGCATTACCGATTTTCCTTTACCTAGGAAGATAATAAAGAAATACATGGCAAGTTGTTAGTAGATCCTATGTGAAACCTGGTAAGGGTTTATATGGATGATGAAGATTTTTCAATAAGGGGGTCCCTATAGGGACCCCTTTATTGAATTTATTGAGATTTATGTTCATAATTTAACATATTTACTTCAAGGTCATTTGTATAACTTTGGGGCCTTATACCAAATGTGATTGTATCCGTTCCTAAGACTCCATTCTTTTGTGGTTCTACTGTGAATTTAACCACATAGGGATAGTGTTGCTTCTTTCCATTATAAGTATATTCTAATAAATGTCCTTTTTCTGATTGATCAACTTCGATAATATGATAATCTGGATGATCCCAATAATACATAATAAAAATTGAACCTGGAGTACCAACTTCTTCGTTATAATAATTTGCTACCGCTCTTTGAATTTCTTGCTGGAACAAACTCATGATAAATTGATCATTGGATTGTTCAGATATTATTGAATTATGTTTATGTTCAGCATTAGTTTTATCTTGAGAAGCAAAAATAACCATCGTAAGTAGGGACAAAGATACTAAAGCAAATACAGATACTCGTTTCATTTATAAATCACCATCTTTATTCAATATTTGTTAATGATAGATTACCCAGAAGTATGGATGAAGATGTTGAGTTTATTCTATTTAGTTGGTAAGTACTTGTATATTTAAAAATTAGTTGATGATGGAGTACAAGAATTCGATAATAGTAAAAGGGGATTGAAGACGAAGAATTAAAAGGAAATAAATAGCTGTAAAGGATAATTTAGCAGGATAGATAAAAATTTCTTGGTGAAAAACCCCACTACTTCCAGCTATTGAGGTTTATGGTATAACATTATTCCAGACTTTAAGACTTCTTAATAAATTCTTAAGAAGTTTCTTCACTAAAAACTAAGGATTTTTTTGTATGATGGTCAATAGATGAAGTACCATACCATTACTAGTTAAAGCCTATAATATAGTGAATATAAATATGTAAAATTAAGGGAGAATTAAAGATGAAAAAAACATTATTGTCAAAAATGTCTTTCATTCTTATTGCAACGTTGTTTTTATGGATGAAGACGTACATTGTTTATAAGACAAGCTTTGATATAAAGATTGAATCCGGGATGCAAGAATTTATCCTTTTGATAAATCCTCTAAGCTTTTTACTTGTTGTGTTTGGAGTCTCCTTGTTTATGAAGGAAAAGCGTCGTAATTATTATATAGTTATTACGAGTTTCATCGTTTCCTTTATCCTATATGCCAATGTAGTGTACTACAGAGAATATACAGATTTTATTACGATTCCTTTGCTCTTTACTACCTCTAACCTTAATGGTTTAAGTGATAGTATTTTGGAGTTAATTAAGATTACAGATATCTTCATGTTTATTGATGTCCTTTTCTTGTCCTTTATTATTCGGAATAAAGGTAAGCGTTCAATGTCAGCGGTGTTTACGTTCAGAGAGAAAAGTATTTATTTATTAATGGTCGTAGCGGTTTCTTTATTTAACTTAGGACTTGCAGAAATCGAGCGTCCACAGCTGTTAACGCGTACATTTGACCGTGAAATGCTTGTGAAAAATATTGGTCCATATAATTATCATATTTATGACCTCGTCTTAACCTCAAAAACGAAAGCACAAAAAGCACTTGCTAATAGTAGTGACTTTACAGAAATCGAGAACTATTTATCAGCCAATTACACAAAGCCAAATGAGGAGCTGCATGGAATTGCTAAAGACCGAAACGTCATCATGGTTTCGATGGAATCATTACAAAACTTTGTGATAAATAATGAGATAAATGGGGAAGAGATTACGCCGTATCTAAATGACTTAATTAGTAACAGTTATTATTTTGATAACTTCTATCATCAAGTTGGACAAGGGAGAACGTCAGATAGTGAGTTCTTGGTTGATAATTCCTTATATCCATTAGGTAGAGGGGCTGTTTTCTTTACAAATGCTGAAAATGAGTACCGTGCAACACCAGAGATTTTAAAAGAGGAAAATTATTATTCAGCCGTTTTCCATGCAAATAATAAAAGTTTTTGGAATCGAAATGTTATTTATCCAAACTTTGGTTATGACCGTTTCTTTTCAGTAGATGATTACGAAGTGAGCGAAGAAAATTCGATTGGTTGGGGCTTGAAGGATATAGACTTCTTTAACCAATCAGTAGAAAAAATGAAGGAATTGCCGCAGCCTTTTTATTCTAAATTCATTACACTAACCAATCATTTTCCATATGAGTTAGATCAAGAGGATAAGTGGGTGGACGAGTTTACGTCAAATAGTCGTACACTTAACCGTTATTTTCCTACAGTACGATACATGGATGAATCTCTTAAGCTATTTATGGAACAGTTAAAACAAGAAGGTTTATACGAAAATTCTATATTTGTCTTTTACGGAGATCATTACGGAATATCTGAAAATCATAATAAAGCAATGGGTGAATATTTAGAGGAAGAAGTCACACCGTTTCAATCTGTACAATTACAAAAAGTTCCATTAATTATTCACATCCCTGGTGTAACAGACAAAGATCCAGAGGTTATTTCAAAAGTGTCAGGACAAATTGATCTTAAACCAACCCTTCTAAACTTACTAGGTGTCGAGATGAAAGATGAAGTGCATTTTGGTGCAGATATCTTCTCTACTGATAAAAAGGAGTTTACTGTACTAAGAGATGGAAGTGTGATAACAGAAGACTACGTCTATACGAAATCTACATGTTATGACAAAAGCACAGGGGAAGAGGTTGATGGCGCAAGCTGTGAGCCTTTAGAAGAGAAAGCAAAAACGGAGCTTGAGTACTCTGATAAAACGATATATGGAGATTTATTAAGGTTTTACGAAGAAAAACCCTTTTAAAAAGTGATAACTGAAAATGGGTTGAATGAATAGTCGTGTTTCATTAGGTGAGAGAGGACTTGCTTGTTATTTAATAGTAAGTTCTCTCCTATCCTAAAAGGAGATAAACTCAATCGTTAGTACTTAGGAAATAGTTATAGTGGTGAAGAAGCAAATTTTTCACTATACAAAACATAGATGAAAAAGAGAAAACCTACTTATTGTACGTCTCCGAAAATACCCCTATAGGTAAGGGAGGGTGAAGCTGTTGAGAAAGGATATAAAGCTCAGTAACATGAAAGGAATGTTGGTGTTTTTAGTTGTCTTTGGACATTTTATAGAATTGAATAAAGAAAACTACTATCAAATTTTCGTGTTCATTTATACATTTCATATGCCACTTTTTGTGTTTATTAGCGGATTTCTAGCAAAGAGGATGAAAGTGAAAAAGGTAATCAACCTCATTATTTTGTATATAATCTTTCAGACTGCATGCAATTTTTATTTTTTCTTGACAGGTGATTCCCAACTATTCAAATTTAACTACGATAAACCAATATTTCATTTGTGGTATCTTGTTAGTATGGTATTTTGGTACATATTAGCGGGAATAGTCGGAAGATTAAAATTAAACAATAGTGGAAAAATTTTGTTATTAATGTTTATAATTATAATAAGCTTTTTCTCACGTTGGTATACAGACGCAATAGTAGATTTTATGAGGGAATTTTATCCGAATTTTTCATCGTACACATTTAGTTATCAGCGTACCATTACATTTTCACCATTTTTCTTTGCGGGATTGTTTATGTCGAGAGAAATGTTGAAGCAACTATACACTACCATATCTACTAATAAAGCAAAGGCTTTATTAGTAGTAACGGCAGCTACAGTATTTCTAATTAATGAAATCATCCCTAACATGGAATGGTTATATAAAGGTAGTTATGGAACGTATCGGTTCTTAGCAGAGGATCAGAGTTATTTATTAAAAATGATATTACATTTTGCTTTGTCCGCATGGATATGTCTTCTTATACTAAATGTTATCAATGAAAAGAAGAGTATTTTCACTAAATGGGGTGATAACTCACTTGGCATTTTTCTCATGCATCCTATATTTATCTTTCCATTGAGACATAGTGATTTTATGGATAAATGGAATGTAGATACTCAATTATTGGTTATTTTTATCATGTCAATCATTGTTACGTCCATTTTAGGGTCCGATTTCTTTTCACAAAAAAGCCGGTTTATCACTTCACCTATGATCACCTTAGAGAAATTGATTCGTATGTTAAAAGATCTTTATAACACGAAAGTAACGATAGATAGAAAGCGATTGAGTAAAATCAAACCGTGATACTACGAAGAGGATGGACTCCCTTTAATAATCTGTTCATTTCTGTAAGAGGAAGAGTTATGTACCGTAAAAAGTGGTCATCGACATACTGACCGCAAGGAACTTACAGCAGTACAATAAGTTGGATGAAAAATGATGCTCACTAGTAAGTTAAAGCGGTTTGATATGCGATGCACTTTATTGTAGATTTGGAAGGGATGAGAGAGGTTGAAAATTAGAGAAGTTGATATAAAAAAGAGTAGGTTCAAATTCATCGTTTATCCAACTATGTTTTTAATAAGTGCGTTACTCTTGATGATTTTATTATGGTATCAAGGGATTATCATTCCCAATGCTTCAACTGCAAAAAACTATCCTGTGAAAGGTGTTGATGTTTCAGCCTATCAAGGGGATATAGAATGGGCACAATTTCAGGAGCAAGGCTTACAGTTTGCTTTTATGAAAGCCACTGAAGGAAGCTCGTTTGTTGATAAATTTTTCGAGGAAAATTGGAAAAATGCAGAAAGTACATCTTTACGTATTGGGGCCTATCATTTTTTCAGCTATGACAGTGAGGGAAAAACGCAAGCACAGAACTTTATCAACACAGTGCCAATTCATGAAGAGGCCTTACCGCCAGTGGTGGATGTTGAGTTTTATGGTGATAAAGAAAAAAATCCTCCAAAGCGCGACCAAGTAGAGAAAGAACTTCAAACAATGGTAAAAATGCTAGAAGAGCATTATGGAAAACGAGTCATTCTTTACACGACAAAAAAAGCATATGATTTGTACATAAAAAATAGTTTTGAACAATGTGATATTTGGATAAGAGATGTTATCACGACACCTTCATTGCCAGATAATAGAGATTGGACATTTTGGCAGTACACCGATCGAGAACAATTAAAAGGTTATAAAGGGGAAGAAAAGTTCATTGATGTCAATGTTTTTCATGGTAGTGAAGAAGAGTTTAAAGAATACGGATTATAATATTATGTATTCTCTTTAATAGTGATGTCATTTTCTCTCTTTACTATTTTCTCCTTGTATCTTAAATCCTCCCTTTACCGTTTATTTTCAAATTAACTTCAAACGGTAAAGGGAGGATCTTTTTTAGTCTTTGCTGGTTTAAATTTAAAAACGAGATTGATGGGCAGCATTATTTATAGCTCCACAATTCCTTTATGAAATCCTAATTTAGCTTGAATTTACCATCTTCAATAGTGTTAACGGTAGGTAGGTGATGAATGACTATCTAAGTTCTTATAATCAAATTATAACCATATAATAATTACTATACGGATTATATCTATTACAATTTGTGAAATGGTAAAATTCACAAATTGTATCCTGACCACCATCCACTTAGTCTATAGAAAGGAGTAGAAGAAGATGGAAAATAATGAATTTACTAGAGTTATATTACTTGGTTGGCTATTTGCCTATTTTATCAGGGAAGCCATGGGGATAACGGGATCGCTAATTCCCCTTGCGTTATTAGGTTGTTCATTGTTTTTCTTGTTTAATTTCATTGCAATTAAGTTAAACGTCACAGAAAGAACGAAGATGTATCTAATAAATTCTGTATTACTATTATTTAATATAATCTCCTTCTCCACTATTGAGGATATATGGTTTAAAGTTGGTATACTTCTAGGCTCTCTGCCAGTGATTATTATTAGTATTGTAATTTACTTTCAAGAAAAAGATGAACGCAATTTATAATATGAAAAACATCTTGGATTAACTTTATCGTAGGATTTAAGGTTTAGGCATTATTATTAATGATTTTTTATAAATAATACCAATAGTTCTATTTTGTAGCTTCCTGGACATCAACGATAGATGTTTGCAGATATATTATACAAATGATCACGGATCTACCTTTATCTTCTTTATTAATGACATGAATTAAACGTCTCCCTTCCGTAAATATTCTTCCGAGCGGCATAAGAATTACCCCTCTAATTTTAATAATAAGTTCTCATTTTTGAATAAGTAGATAAATTAGACGTAATGATACAGACTATGTACTTATTATGGATTATAATTGTCTTAGAAAATAATGGATAAGGATGTTGTAATTTGAGTATTTTTAAATCAATTAAGGAATTTATTACCTCGAGTAATAGTAACGTGGATGAAACAGTATCAAGGATGGGAGAAAACAAACCGAATAGCAGTGATTTTATAAGTGAAGTGCGATTGACTAGGTTCAACCACTATTTGGGAGGTGAACTCAACTTTACTTCACAAGATTCTTGGGATGAGTTTTTTAAATATGAGAAGCAAAATCCAACATTAATAGGGTTTGAAAAGCGCTCTCGCAGGCAATTCCGAAACTTATATCATTCCGATAATATAATAGTAGCAGAAGCAGCCGGCACGATTGAAATCACTTCAACTAAAGAAGTCCTGCAAATACCACTGAAAGATACAAAATTAGAAAAGATGAGAGCTACTACTGCAAATGAAAAGGCAATCATTCTACATAAACAAGAAAGCGTTGCTATGATTGACCATGAAACAAAACAGTTTCATATTTTTGAGTTTGAGTGGCAACCATTTAACTTTGCAATGGGCAATGATTTTTGGCTAGTGGGAACACGTGAAACTTACGATGGACCAGGAGAGTTGTATTGTTTTGATTACAGCGGAAAACTTAACTGGGCAATGTCATTTAAAGAGCAGATAGTGAATGTGTTTGGAGAGTTCTTATTTACCCCTTACTTACTTGAGGTATCAATTGATTCTACTGATATTTTTGTGTCTAGTATGGATAGATTGTATCGATTAGATGTTCACGGGAACCTTAAAACTAGAATTTCTATTGGAGAATTACAAGAGCGGGAAATGCAAAATAAATATAATCAGCTTCAGCAGTCGTTATCCTCACCTCGGACAGAAGAGGAAGCGATAAGTGCCTATGCTACAGAGCTTGCCAATCAATTTATGATGGGTTTCAAACGTATGACATTTGCATCTCCATTTGCAGGATTTGCCCATGATCCTGCTACAGATATGGTATTTATTCTAGAAGAAAAAGGTAGAGTAAGTGCTTGGAATAAAGACGGGGATTTAGTTTGGATTAATACCTTCAAAAATTCAAGTAGGTACATTAGGTGGTTAGATGATAAATTAATTGTTTCGTTTAATACAGGAGAAACTTTTTGGCTGAATAAAAAAGGAAAATTTATTTATGGAGCTAATCTTCCTAAAAAAGCTTCTACTATATCTTTAATACCTAATCAAGAAAAGTACATCGTTATATGTGAAGACAACCGTTTGTACGAATTAGAGAAGGGTACAGGGAACCTTATTACTGGTTCCGAGGGACATCCAGGAATGGAGTTGTTTACCTTCTCTGGTAGGAACGTATTTTTTGACGGTGGAATAAGTACAAAAGGATATTATTGGCTAGCCCCTGACAACCATGTATGGAAGCAGTTTGAGTCGAAAAATATTCTAGAGAGCAAAATGGATGTCACAACGGAAGTACCTGTAGAGATTTCCGAGACTAAAAGGTTCCGTCAAATGTGGGAAGTAACAAGTGAAGAGGACTGGTTTGGAAGTAGAGAAATTGACATTCAAAGTAAAAGGATATATGTGGTTGAAAAGGGACCAAGAAAATCTGGTAATGAATTAAGAAATTTAAGTGACAAGGAACTAATGAAAGATACTATGAGTCACTATTTAACTTGCTATGACTTTGAGGGAGATGTCATATGGAGAAATCATGTTTTTTCTTCAATGAGTTCATTGTACTTATCCCCTGATGGAAAGTTTATTTTCACAAGCGCTCCTTCCGAAAGTGACATTACGTATCTTCCAGGATATATTTTGATTTACTCTGAGGAAGGAAGAATGGTGAATAAAATTAAGGTCGAGCATCATGGCTATCATCTTAATTTTACATCTCATTATAATGCAGTGGTGAATTTTTCTGTAGACAGGGGTTCGGAACGAAAGAAAGGTATTTTAAATTTAATTGATAATAAGAGGTGGGGGTTAACAATAGACGAAGAAAATGGACAAACTGTTAGTTCTGCCCCGTTTGGAGCGGGTTTAAACAATGTAGCCACGAACAGCTATTATATTACACGGAAAGGGAAAAAGAAATACGTAATTAAAAGTGTTGAGGTTGAAAAAGAATTTACATTTTCTGAAGCAATTAACGAAGCTCATCAAATTAGTAGTGGACAACTGATTTTGAGAGTTGGAAATAGAGCAATTAAAATTTTTGATCAAAATTTAAGAGAGAATGTAGAGTTAAAAGAAAAAGAGAACGTCTTATCTATTACATCTGCTAGTTCTACCATTGCTGTATTAACAAAGACTGAGTTGAAGGGATACGATCTTAATGGAAATCTAAAGTGGAAGTATTCTTCTATTCCTAAAGCATCTGAAAACAGTGTTACATGGATTTCAAAAAAACAGGTGTACTTATGGTCCCTTTCAAATAGTCACATCAAAATGGTAGCATCCATTAATGAAAAAGGTGACGTGATAAATAGTCAAGCTTTTGATTCTAAAGAGTACTATAGGTCTATTATTGTAAATGAAAATGATAATAGCTTTATAGCGCAAACAAATGGAATAATTCAAGCTTATTGTATATAGTGCACACCGCTAATTTCACTTGAAAGTCATAACAACTCTAGCAATGGAAAACAAGAGTTATAAGAGTTTTCAGTGTGAAATGGCCACTCACAAGTAGTAAGGGAACAGAGTTATTTTTATTAATACAGGGTGTTAAGTTGGTTTTATATGAGACATATACAAATAAAGCATTTTTTTGTATAGTACTTTCTTATTTTTTTTCCTGCAGCGATTTTCTAGACGGACTCCCTTGAAAAGCCTGCTATTTAAGGGTTTATAATTTGGTGTTCAAAGAACAAATAAACTAACAATAATCGCTGGGGGAAATGGAAAAACAGATATACGATGAGTATGTTGAAATTAAACTAAATAATAGTCTAGAACTGCTGTTTCTTTTAATCGTTCCCATAAAACGTTTTTAGTCTTATTGTATTACACTTTATAATCCTAGTACTTACAATATTTTAATCTCTATCTAAGGGGCTTTATCTTCATTTTTGCAGATAAAAGGCATCTTAAATAGTCGTAAAAGTGATCTTGTACGTTTTATTTTCCATCTTCACGGTAATGTTCATGTTCCCAAGAAATTGTTTTACAATAGAATAGATTAAGTGTTTATCATTTGCTTTTACATTCGGTGCTGGTTGAAGTGCAACGAGTTGTTCAATATGATCTATTTCTTCTGCTATTGCTTGATTATGTTTTGCATTCAATCTTCCTGAACCACCACATGTATCACAGTATGGTAGAGTACCTTCACAATGACAAGGAATCATTTTCATTCGTTTAATGGTCATTAAAACTATCTCCTATCTTAAGTTTATTGTTTCACAAATAGTATTCGTAATCTAGAAATCATCAAAATGGGGCTTGTGAATGACATTGAACGCCATCTTATAAAAAAAACCTTTACCATTGTTGGTAAAGGTTTTTTTACACATAAAGACCTTTACCAACTGATAAAGGTCTTGCTAACAACGTCATGTACCGTCGCCAACAAAGCCGAGAGTGTAATACTCCGTATTGACGACTTTGCTGTAAAAGCTACTCCCCTTTAGGAGATGATATTTGATTAATTAAATTAATCATAAAATAAACCTTTAAGGTCTGTCAATTGTTTATCGTAAAAGATTCTCAATTAGTTAAAAAAGAGTAATATAGGCCTGTATGAATGTGGGTACTTAGTATCATTGTGATTTCATGTTCTATCTTTAATTCGCAACTAAGGTTAATAACAAAAGAGCCAATACTAGAAGCTTTTACTATTATTTTTGAAAGAATAGTTGTTGAAAAAGGTTGTTCATTCGACCTAATGAAATGAGGGCAGGCTTCTCTTACAATCATACTCTAGATTAAGTTAGTAAAAAATGGTAGGTTTGAATAGGCAATTGCTTTATGAGGAAAATCTAAACAGGGATAAAATTAAGGAGATTAAATGAATCAGATAGGTAATAAAACAGAAAAAAATAATCCAGTAAGAATTTCTTTAAACGATGTTACGTTTCAGCTTCAAGAAAAACATGACTTTGAATGGTTACATTCCCTCGGTCATGTATTTAGTGTATTTGATGAACAAGATTCAGGTAATATTTGCTTTGGACTTGAGAGGGATGGCAAAAAAAGATTTGTTAAATTTGCAGGTTCAAGGCCATTAGACTTTTCGGGGAATCCACAAGATGCCGTAACCCGGTTAAAGAAAGCCATTCCATTATATAGTACATTAAAACATCCACATTTAATCGAGTTGGTTGATCACTTTTCTGTGAAGAGTGGGTATGTAGCTGTATTTGAATGGTTCGAAGGGGAGTGCTTACATTCACATTGGTCATTTCCACCTCCAGCAAAATACAATCATCCTAAATCACCATTCTTTCGGTATAGACATTTGCCTATTGAGAAGCGGTTGAAGTCTTTAGATACGATCTTTTCGTTTCATGCTTTCGTCGAATCAAAAGGGTATGTAGCTGTAGATTTTTATGATGGAAGTATCTTATATGATTTTTCGAACGATTGTACAAAAATATGTGATATCGACTTCTACCGGAAAGCTCCATCGGTAAATGATATAGGGAAGAATTTTTGGGGGGCAAAACGCTCAAAAGCACCAGAAGAATTTACCTTAGGTGCACCTATAGATGCAAAAACGAATGTATTCACAATGGGCGCTATTGCATTTAGTGTATTAGGTGGAGAAACGGACCATTCATTCTCAAAATGGGATGCCGGAACAACCCTTTACGAAATAGCTTTACGTGCAGTTAGTGAAGATAGGGATATGAGATACGATAGTATTAAAGAGTTTAAATTAGCGTGGGATGGTGCCTTAGCTTAAAAAATTTATTTTCGAAAACATAAACATCTTTAAACTTTTTAAAGGATGGAGGAGAGCTCTTAATCAAATCATTTATTTGACTAAGATTGTATTTGATTAATAGAAGGAAGTAATCTTTTTATTTCTAATAGGCTGTGATATTATTCATATAATTCTTATAATAAGTGGTGAGTTAGATGAGTATAGCTGAGCAACGTAAAAAGCTAGATTTAGATCGAATTATTTTTATTGGGAGAACGTTTAAAGAGTATTTGGATATGTTTTCTCTTTCGGTTGAAGAATTGAGTGGAAAAAAAGTATTGGATTGTCCATCAGGAGCTTGTTCTTTTACTGCTACAGGGAATCAATTAGGTATAGATATAACAGGCTGTGATATTGCGTATTATCATTCGGGTGAAGAACTTCATAACAAAGGCCTTCAGGATATTGAACACGCTATGGAACATATGGAAAAAGTAAAAAGTAATTATAGATGGAATTATTTTAAAAATGTAGAAAATCTTAAGAATCACCGATTGAGTGCTTTAAAAGATTGTACGAATGATATGAAGCAGTCAAGTGAACAATACGTTCCGGTGACGCTGCCTTCTTTGCCGTTTGGGGATGGGGAATTTGATATTGTTCTTTCTGCTCATTTTCTATTTACATATGCTGACCGATTAGATTATCAATTTCACATAACAACGCTAGATGAATTATTGAGGGTGACAAAAAAAGAAGTTCGTATTTTTCCGTTAGTTGATTTAGAAGGAAAACGATATGAGCATTTAGATAAAATAATCCATTATTTGACGAATAACGGTTGTACAGTCGAAGAGGTTAAAGTCTCATATGAATTTCAGCAAAATGCTCATTCGATGCTAAAAATAAGGCTCAGTTAAATGAAAATACTGATATTTGAGCACCTCGAAATCCATCATTCGTATTAGCAATGACGAATACTAATGATCGTTTTCTTTTATCTAAATTCAGTGTATAACGGATGGTGAACACAGGTTGAAACTTTCAAATGGAGTAACTGGTTTTTATAATTCAGAAGTCAATACCCTCCCACAAGTAGACGGGAAACAATTCAAGCAATTATGCTTCGATGTTATTTCTCGTAACAATGGAAAAGTAGTAGATTTTATTACGCCTCAATACCCAACAAATTTTTATTATGCTCACGTTGAGATTGAAGATAATCAGTTTTATATTCTACTTAATGAACATTTTCCTTATCTTGCATTCGCCTCAATAGTTGAATTTGGAAACATAAAATTTATCAACAAACCTGTTCTCTATGAGAAATTTTCATCTTTATATCGAGTGATAGGTACAGGTGAATTAAATGCTCCTTTAACTCAAGATCTTTTAAAGCAAACGGAATTAAATAGCGTTGAACTGGAACAAATTTCTTATTGGAGACCTGAAACGGTAGGGCAGATAATATTTAACTATTGGGATTGACTAATTAGAAACTCCGCAATATTGGAATTCTAATTATTCCATTTGAAATCAAGATAAAATTTAAAACAGATAAAATAAAAAAACGACATAGAAAGGGAAGCATTTTTTGTCCTTTCGTTTTTAACCATTTCTGTAATGCTTTTCTAATGACTAAATTTTTTGGATTAATTGGATAAAATTGTATTTTATAAATAATATGTTAATTTTCGTAGAGGAGGGTTTGCATGGTTGAGTTAGCTATTCTTTTTATTGTATTTTTTTCATCAATGATCATTGAAAAAACGCTAAAAAAAATATATAGCCAAAACGAACAAATAATAGAGTTGCTAAAGGAAATAAAGGATAAATAATCCTTTTTCAACCTAATACTTGATGGAAATAGGAGAGTGAAATATGAAGTTCTATGTAGCATCGAGCTTTCAGAATAAAGAGCAAGTTAGATATGTTTGTAAAAAATTAAAAGATAGAGGGTTTATCCATACATATGATTGGACGATAAATGAAAGAGTTTCAACATTAGAAGAATTAACATTCATCGGGGAGAAGGAGAAAAATGCTGTCATGGAAGCTGAAATTGTGATTGTATTGCTTCCAGCAGGAAAGGGTAGTCATATTGAATTTGGAATTGCACTTGGACAAGATAAGAAAATATATCTCTTTTCCCCAAACGATGAAGTAAACAATGTAGAAACTACAAGTACATTTTATCATTTACCCCAAGTTGAAAAATGTACTGGGACAATTGACGAGTTAATAGAGGTCGTATGTTCGAAGTCAAATTTAAGTGTAAACTAACATTATGGTAACCTGCAATATAACTAGTATAGGCTAAGGTAAACGCGAAAGACATGATAGGGGTAAGGATAGTCTGTTGTATCAAAAAGAGAGTGTAAACACTTATCTATAGTACGTTGGATGTTGCAAAAAGGAGAATTTTAGAAAGTAGGGAAGGAGGAAAACCGAAATGGTCAAATTAATCTATTTAATTGGTCTTCCTGGTAGCGGAAAGAGTACGTTCGTTGAAAAAATAGCCAAAAAAGAAAAGGCAGAAGTCGTCTCTTCAGATTCAGTAAGACAAGAAAAGTACTTTGATAGGACGAAGCAAAAGAATCCTGGATATATTTTTAGAATGGTATATACAAAAGTAGAGGAAATCTTATCTGAAGGTCGAAGTGCCATTATTGATGCTACCAATATAGAAAGAGAGAAGCGAGAAAAATTTATCAATAAGTTTGATGGAATAGAAAAAGAATGCTACTACTTGGATGTGCCTTACGAAAAAACAATTGAAAGAAATAATAATAGGAAAAGAACTGTCCCTGAAAGAATAATGAAAAGAATGAGATTAAAATTGGATTTCCCTTATATTAATGAGGGATGGGATAATATGCATTTTGTTCATGAATCTAGTGATTATGGGATTTCAAAAGAAGAATTTATTTCATTGATAAAAGAGGGTTCAACCTATGATAAACTTTTTAATCGATTGAAAAGCATTTCTATTTTTAATGATATCTATCGTTTTAATCAAGAAAATCCGTATCATTCGATGCCATTATGTGAACATACCTATAGTGTGCTTGAATATGTAAATGAAGAGTATGGAGAAGATGATAAATTAGCTCTTCAACTTGCAGCATTATTTCACGATATAGGAAAGCCATTTTGTAAGGTATATAAACAACATAAGGGTTATTATTCTTATTATGGGCACGAGAAAGTCTCAGCTCAAATAGCTTGTCATTTTCTGAATGAACTAGGGTTTGAAAAAGACTTTGTTTTGAAAACGATAGGGTTAATTGAGATGCATATGAAAATTGCCTATGGTGGCGAATCGGGTGCTAGCGAAATTTATCACCTTTTAGGTGATGAAAACTTATGGAAGTTGTATTTTTTTAACGAGGCAGATAGATATGCAAAGTGAGGTGTAGTAAAAATGAAGGTTAAGTATCCTAGAACGTTCCATTTACTATGGTCAGAGGGTGCAACAGATGATGATAAAGTCTTAAAAGATATGAGCTGCTTTACGGGTAAAGAAGTAGTTGTGACAGAAAAATTAGATGGAGAGAATACATCTATTTATTGTGACTGTACTCATGCAAGGTCCAAGGATAGCCAGGACCATCCGTCTAGGCATTGGGTTAAAATGCTGCAATCCACTATTGGATATCAGATACCTGAAAATTGGAGGGTATGCGGGGAGAACGTCTATGCGAAGCACTCTATTTATTATGAAAAATTAGAAAGCTATTTTTATATGTTTTCTATATGGAGTGAGGATAATGTATGTTTATCCTGGCCTGATACGGAGAAATGGGCAACAGAGTTGAACCTTAACATAGCCCCTGTTTTATATAAAGGTATTTATGATGAAAGATTGATTAAAAACTTATATAGCGGAAGTTCTTCTTTAGGCGGAGAGCAAGAGGGGTACGTAGTAAGGCTGGCTGACTCCTTTCCATATAGTGAGTTTAAAAATTCGGTTGCAAAATTTGTACGTGAAAATCATGTCAAAACAAGCGAACACTGGATGAAACAAGAATTAATTATAAATAAATTAAATGAAGAGGAATTAAAGAAAAAATGAAAATGCATAGAGGTAGGATTTAGTTAGTATAGGGGCGATAAATGAAATAAGAACCATCGTATACCGAGGCCTCAAACGTTCCACGTAGCATGACTTTCATTTAGACAAGCTGAGTTATTGTGGCCCTAATATCTCGCGGTAAAAAAATGTTACCAACTGAAAATTTGATAAATGAAGGTCAATAATACATATTGGAGAGACTCTTTATCATGAAATATTTTGATTACGATTTAATGACAAGTATGAATAATGGAAGTTTAAGTGAAGAAGAAATTGAAGCTGCAGAGCGACAGTGGAATAATAATAGTGCTATATACGCAAAAACATTTAGTAGCTTAATAGGTAGGTTACCACATGAGGTGTACACTCGGTTTAAAGGGTGGGGCTTTCATGATTATGAGTTAGAAAAATTGGCGATTCATCACACTAGTCTATTGGATACAACCATTGACTTTTTTCTTAAGAGTGATAGCGATCGTTGGAAACTTTCTTTTTTCAATATATCAACTTTCCATTTTAACCATTTAACTCAAGATACCTTTGCTCCTATTTTCAATCGAACGGTAGATAGTTGGTTAGCTGAAGAATTTATAGTAGTGGATGATCATACTTTGAGCTTTGAAGTGCTATTTTTATCTGGTGCAAACATTCAACTTACTTTAAAAAACAAGAATATGATGCTGGAAAAGTTATAAAGCTAGAATGTCCATTAGTATAATAAATAAACTCTGTTATGAACCTAGCAACTTAATTAACGATTACGCCTAAAGATGAAAGAAATCTATTAACGGAACAACCTTTTTCATAGTGAACCAATCGTGCTGAAAAGGGGTACATTTACTATATGGAGGATATGATGTGAAGGATTGTGTATTTTGTCATCCAAGTTTAATGTCCAATCAAAACGTTATTTTAAGCAATGAATATTGCATGTTCTTACAATTAGAACAATTTCAATTAAAAGGTGCTCAGCTTGAAGGGGCAGGTGTCATTGTACCGAAAGAACATAGGGAGACAGCCTTTGATTTATCAGCTGAAGAGTGGCATGCAACCTATACACTTCTCAAACAAGTAAAAAGTTTTCTAGATGAAAAATATCAACCAGAGGGATATAATCTTGGATGGAATTGTGGTGAAGTAGGGGGGCAGCATATTTTCCATTCTCATTTTCATGTGATTCCTAGATATAAAGATGAACCACTGGCTGGCAAGGGAATTCGACATATGTTCAAAAGTTCGGAGAATAAAAGGAAAGATAAGTAAGCAAAATAGCCACGTTTTCTCAAAGGGAGCTCTTCCATTAGTGCTTCCTTTAGCTTAATACCTTTTTCATTTCAATCTCATCTCTTAACGGAATACCATCATGACCGATTAAAGGTATTTCGGGTTTTATTCTTCTTGCATGCTGAACCGCATTTTTATGGATTTTTGATAATTCAAACCCTCTTTTTTGATAAAATTTTAAAGCTAACAAATTGTCGTTTGTCGTGATAAGTTTTATACGCTTACATTTGTTTTGATAAGCAACTCGCTCTACTTCTTGAACAAGAGAAGTGCCGATGCCTTTGTCTTCTTCAATGCTATCTAATGAAATAATTTCACATTCGTTATTTTTCATTATGTAGGTGATTAGTCCGATTATCTTCTCTTCCTCATCTATCATTGTAAAGCCATCTAAAGTAGAACAATCATAAATACCACTTGAAATAACCATCTTCGGACTTCCCCAATGCAAATGAAAGAAATCAATTATCTTTTGCTTAGGTAGTTCTTTTAATAATAGTAGTTTCATTTGAATCTCCTTTTCTAGTTGACCTTCCACCCATTTATTGTTGAAATGGCGAATTTGCTTCATTATCAATTATTTCAAATGTTTTCTTTTTCAGCAATAGTAATCTTCCATTACTCAAGCATCTTCTAATTGCTAGCTTTCACTCACATAGCCAAAGGGAGAAAACATTGCGGATTTAATTTAAAATCAAAGTGGACATGATTTTCGAATGCTTTAACCAGACAGGAGGTAAGGGAGGCGCGATAGGAAGCAGTGATGATGAGAGGGCCATGGTGGATGGAATGTATCCTACATTTCCACCATGTAAAGCCAGTTAGAGTTGATTAGAAGACATCTCCACATTAAAAGATCTCAGAGTTTTCACTCTGAGACCTTTTTGTTTCGTTTATGAATCGTTCATATGAGTTGAGGAGTTTTACATTGATGCTTGACGTTGCTCTTTTTGAGCGGACGTTGTATTCGTCATTTTATCAATGAGTAGATAGATCACACCAGCAATCATACAACCGACCCCAAGCATAGTAAACATAACGACTCCAAGTGAACGGTCAAGCAGATATCCTGATATAAGCGGACCGATCGCGCCACCTAAAATCCATTGCAATCCTGCTGCCCCCATATAAGTACCACGTAAATGTTCTGGGGCAATGTTTGCAATAAAGGTCATTTGAACAGGGCTCATGATCATTTCACCCAATGTGTATACGGCATAAACAAGGAGCAAGATAATTAAGATAATGGCAAAATCACTTTTTTGCGAATAAAAAAAGGTTGGAAACCATGCTATGCCAATTTGACCGAGTCCGAATAAAAAGGCACCTAATAACATGACAGAGCCTATTTTCTTCTTTCCTGCCCATGTAGATATAGGGAACTGAAACAATACGACTAATAGTCCGTTAAAGGCCATTAAATAAGGGAATGGATTTAATGTTTCCGGAATATGCTTTAGCTCATTGTCAAAATGCAATGGCAGCATTCCTTCTGTTTGTGAGAAGCTCATCGAAATAACGACACCTGTTAAGACGAATAGCAACAGTAGTCGATCTTGAAGCAAAACTTTAAATGGTGATGGGAGCTTTTCCTTTTCTTCCTCTTGTTTTGCAGAGTCGTTCTTTTCTTGCTTTGGCAACGTTTCATAGATAAAGAATGCAACAATCGCGGCATAGAAAAGTGTTGTACCAGCTGCGATGACAAAAACGATTGTTTTTGATACGAAAATGATGGAAGCACCTAATAGCGGGCCTGTTGCTGCCCCAATGTTATGTCCCATACGTAAGAGGCCAAATGCTTCTGTACGTTTTTCAGGAGCGGTTACGTCCGCGACCATAGCGCTTGCCGCGGGGTGGAAAAGCGAGTTAAAAAAACCTAATAATGCAGATAACACGACAAACATCCAAAATGTATCAAAAAACACAAATCCTAACATAACGATTCCGTTTCCAACCATGGAACCAACCATAATTGGCTTTCTTCCATAAAAATCGGCCATTTTCCCGCCAATCATCGTTCCAAAAACGGAAGCAATCGGTGCAATCGCCATCACAATTCCCACTAGAACTAACGAATCAACTTTATCCTTTAAATATAGTGCGAAAAACGGCATGAGCATCATAAATGCCACACCATTGATTCCTTCTCCGACAAAACGAATCCAAACGTTTCGATCCATTTCACGGAGTGATTTAATTGTATTCAATCTATTCACCTTCTGTCTGTACATTTAAGCTATACACATCATAATACAAATGAAGGTGTAAGAATAGCTTTTTTTATAGGGACTAGGGAGGATTCAGGTGGAGATAGAGGGAAGAGATTCTATTTCCCAATTTCTTCACGTTACCGAAAAATAGTAATTAAACTATTTTTCTAGTTAAAATTTGTAATAGATACAGTTGACAATAAATGGTGTTTTCAGCAGAGGTTTAGAGTGATAGTTAAGGAGATTATAGGAGTGAAAAGGACATGCCTTGTGTTAAACGAAAATGGAGCGCTTTTAGTAAATGGAGATTAAATAAGAAGATAGTAAGATATATTCCAAATGTTGAGATACCCGTTTAATCAAAAGTAATCTTGAATATGAGAACTCTGGAAGGATGGCAGAATTTAATAATATTAAGGTTAATTGATTACTAAGAGAGTTGGATAAAAGTAATTCTCAATAACATGATGAAAAGCAAGGAATTGAAAACAAACTTTTTAAAAGATGGGGACCATTCCATCTTCACGATTTAATTCTTATGGTAATATATAGAGATGGAATAAAAAAGTGGAAGTGGTTGTATTGATAAAACGTATTTTCTATATAACGGGCGGCCTATTTTTCCTTTACGGATTGCTATTATTGACGAAAAATAATTTTAATCTAGGCATACTATTGTTTATTGTAGGTGGCTTAGTATTGTTCAGCCTTGCTATGACGTTTCCTTTTTGGAAGCATATGTGGTTACAAAAAAGATGGTTTCGTCATGGAACAAAGCTGCTTATTATCTTGTCCGTTACGATGTTATTCATCATGGAGTCATTAATTTTGTATCATACAAACGATCAGAGTAATCAAAAAGTAGACTATGTGCTGGTTTTAGGGGCAGGTATAAAAAATGGACAACCTTCACTGCTATTAGAAAATCGGTTAAATACGGCCGTAGAGTATCTCCAGAACAACATAAGTACGGACGTGATTGTTACTGGGGGGATCGGTCAAGGTGAAACCACTTCAGAGGCTGCCGTAATGAAGGATTATTTACTAAAACAAGGAATAGATGAGGCACGAATTATTATAGAGGATCAAGCAACATCTACATATGAAAACATTGCCTACTCGATTCCTTTAATGGAAGAGAGTACAGACACTAAAGTACTAATCATCACAAGTGATTTCCATTTGTTTCGTGCGAAAATGATTGCCGATTCGCTTGATTTAACGCCATATGGAGTAGGAGCGTCTGTTCCATTTCCGATAATACCTGTTGTTCACACTAGAGAGATAGCGGCCATCGTGAAAACGTTGATATGGGACATTTAATACGGTTTGAGGAGTTTAAATGGATATGAAAATGGATGTACTTACGAATGATGATATTCGAGGAATTATCATGCTATCCGCCTCGGTTGGATGGGATTATGATGAGCATGAAGTAAGCACAGTTATGGCGTCAGGCAAGGTTATTGGTCACAGAAATGAACAAGGTCATCTTGTATCATGTGGGGCTGTAATCCCCTATGGTGATCGATTAGCCTCAATTGGGATGATTATTGTTCACCCTGCTTATCAAGGGAAAGGACTTGGGAGAGAAGTAACTGAAAGCTGTTTACAAAGTATTTCCACCTCTACGACCGTGATGCTAATTGCCACCGCTGAAGGCAAACCGATGTATGAAGGGATGGGCTTTCAAGTAGTGGAGTCTGTTCATAAGTATATTCGTAATAAGGATTCGAGTAGGCATTCGAATGAAAAGCTAGAAAAGAGAATAGTCCCAATGAAAGCAGAGGATATGGCTCAGGTGATAGAAATAGATAAAGGGGCTTTTGGGGAGAATCGAGCGACATTCTTAAAGAATCGAATCAAGCAAGCAAAGGAAGCGGTTGTTGTGAAAAGCGAAGATGGAAAAATAATCGGATACAGCCTATCAATTTTAGGGCCGGTTAATTTGATTATTGGACCCATTGTCGCACCGAGTAAAGAATGGGCAACAAGGCTTATTGATAGGCTAGCGTTAAATCATCATGGCAACGTAAGGATAGATGTACCAAAAGGTCATCCAGAACTAATGGTGTACTTAGAGCGGGTTGGTTTTGAGAAAGTGAGTGAACCGCCAGTTATGGTAAAAAACACAACGAAGTTGCCAAAGCGTAATCATACATTATTTGGAATAGCTGCCCAAGTTTTTGGGTAAAAGAGATGTTGCTGACTTAAGTGAAAGGGGGTTTTCAGTATGCTAATCAAGTGGATTAAATGTACTGTACTAGAGAAAAATAAAACGGCATTCGCGAAGGCTCAAGAAGGATGGGAGAATGTAAAATATGCGGAAGGTTTTTTAGGTCAATTCGGTGGTTGGGATAGAAAAAACCCTTTAGAAGCAGGGATTCTAGCCTTTTGGAGAGATAGTGCCTCCTACCAATATTTTATGGACCATTTGCATGATGAATTGTTTGCAGGGAGTAATCAGGAAGTAACGTATTCAACGATTTCTGTTTCGACATTCGAAAAGCTCTCTAATTTAACTTCAACGGACTTAACAAAATTGTTCCATACGGGAGAGGTAATTCGTGTGGCCGATTGTCTTGTTGAATCTGGCGAGCAAACGAATTTTGAAAAAGCACAACATGATGTATGGAATAAAGGCATGGAAGAAGCATCTGGAATGTTAGCGGGAGTCTTTTGCCATAGTTCATCGAATTCTGAAGCGTATTTGGTCGCTTCGATTTGGAAGGATCACCAGTCACATGATGATTATGTTGCAAAATCTCTGCCGTTGTTAAAAAAACAATCACATGTTAAGAGGACAACAAAGCAAGTAACAGGAAATATAATTGACATAAACCCGAGGTGGACAATTATTCCTGCAAATAGAGAAAAGCCTTTCTCTTCATAGGTAATAAACGGGTATCTTATTATTGAATCTATTATTATCAAAAAATTCAATCTATCAAACTTATTATTTGGAGGGTTCACAAATGGAATCACTAACGTATACAAAAGTATTAAATAAAACTTTAGCCATTTATGGTGAAGGTGGGAGCCTAGAAGCTTACCATTATATTTCAAAACATGCCGATCACGTAGAGGGGAATAAGGCACAGTTGTATAACTTTCAATACTCGCTAGCGGCTGCTTCAGGACTAGAAGATGAAGCGTTAGCCCTTTTTAAGGAAGCGACCATTGACCATCAATTTTGGTATAGCTATGAATATTTGATAGAAGATGAGGATTTAGACGTCCTTCGTAAATATGATGAGTTTCAAAAGCTCGTTCAACTATGTAAGGAAAGAGAAGAGGCAGCTAAAAAATCGGTCAAGCCCGACTTGAACTTGATAATGCCTCAAGATAAGGAAACCAATTCCTTATTTATTGCATTGCACGGTGATCAGGAAAATCGTGAAATGGCAGAAGGATATTGGAAGTCAATTGTGTCTAAACAGTATATGCTAGCATTACCCCAATCTTCGCAAATTGAATTTTCAGAAGCCTATAATTGGGAGGATGTTGAACAGGGGACAGGTGAGCTAAAGAACCATATTGACACCATTATGAAAACGAATCAAATGAATCAGGAAAACACACTTATTGGCGGTTTTTCAGCAGGGGCTAAAGTTGCTTTACATTCTTTAATGACGGAAGAAGTAAAAGCGAAAGGATTTATCTTTGTTGCACCGTGGCTACCAGATTTGGATGAATGGGAAGAGAACTTGCACATACTTAGTGAAAATGGCTTAAAAGGGTATGTCATTTGTGGCGATAAAGATGAAGATTGCTTAGAAAGTAGTGAAAAATTAGTCGCAATCTTAAAGAAACACAACATTCCCCATACATTTAAACTCGTTAAAAATTTGGATCACGACTATCCAGACGACTTTGATCAAATTTTACGTGAAGCTGTCGAATTTATAACGTCCCCACTTTAAACACTTACTAGTTTGATGGAAAGTTCCAAACAGGAACTTTCTTTTTATTATATCATTTTTCCAGTTTTCTTCCATAACAGAGCAGGATGTAATGGGTTTTGTATGTCTTATCTTTTTTGTAGCCCGTGAAGGGGAAGGAACGTGAAAAATATAGCTTAGTAGTAAAACAACTTTATTGCAAAGGAAGATTCATAGTAAGCGATAAATGATTGTTTATTGAATAAATGAGAAAGAAGTGTGCATGTATTAGCTTTTTCAAACAATTGGTGGTTAGGCTATAAGTGATATTGAAACAGTAAATAATGTAGTGTGAACATTAACGAATTTCATAAAATATGATATAATTCGACATATACAGTCCAGTTCATTTATCGATAAAATGAAGAGAAGCTGGAATGGGTAGTAACATTAAACATGAAGGAGGAAATGAAAATGAGACCCTCTTATAATCGATTATTTATTACTACTAATTTTGTTACGATAATATTTGCATTGAATAGTGTATTGTTTGCTTTATCTGATAATAGAGGAGCGACATTTTTAAATTTAGTAGGTGTAATGTTGTGTATTAGCCTAGCTGTCTTCCTTTATCGTAAAGTGTTGTGTGAAAACGAAAAGCTCACATAACGAAATTATCGTAAATAGTACTGAAGAGAAATGAGCTATTCAATAAGTGATACCTCATTATTTTAAATACGCCAGTTTATACACCACGATATTAATAGTGGTGTATTTTTTCTGTCTAGGAAATAGTTGACGTCATATGATTAATGAAGACTAACTACCGAAATTGAAGAGTTCACAAAAGAAAGGGATGAAAACTCTTGGTTGATTCCGAGTCAAAAAGGTGGTCACCCCTGTCACGTATTCAAGCTTAAGTGAATTTTTAAACAATGTCGTGAACTCATAGAAATGCAAACAATGAGAATAATATTTGCATACCACTACAAAAGAAAATATACATAGACTTAAATACTTATTGAACCATACCGTACAAAGCGTAACTATGTTTTACATTGGATTGACACAAGAGGAGATGGACGAGGACATTGGGACTTTTTTGGTTGTTAATATTCAAAACATACCAAAACCTTAGTATAATTGGAAAAACGACCGTATCAAGAAAAGGGTGAAATATTGGATAAATCGAAATGGATACTGTTAAATGACGTTAATGATGATGAGAAAATCTGGGCAGGAGCAAGAGTTAGGTTGTACAATGTTGGTATGAATCTAGTAGCCAAGGAAAATGATTACTACGAATACATTGTTTCGTATATTTACGATAACAATAAATATTTACAACTAACCAATTTAACAACAGGAAAAGGAGGTAATATTATTTGTGTCATTGAAAAAGAATTTCCGAATCATTATGCTTTGGGCAAAACACTAAAATATATGATGGGCTTAGAAAATACCTATTTTAAAACTGAGTTTGCTGAGTATGAATAATTTTAAAGGGAACACCTTTTTTAAGGTGCCTTCCTTTAATTAATCTACTTATGGGCATTAAGCATTAACAAGGCGAAAAGGGACTTCCCTCTAGTTGAGCCTACTCGCTACTTTAATTCTATTTCACTACCCAAAAGATTTTTCTTCTCCAATTATGTGTTTGACGAGTCATAGAAGTCGGCAAACATGGCTGCTCCCTTCTAATATCTTATTATTTCTTCTAGACACTTCCACATAGTTCGTAAGAGATTTAGCAACCGCTCTTGTTTACCTTCATGAATAGGTTCAGAACAAAAATAGATTCAATAATCATTTAAATTTCTATTAAAGGAGCAGAAAATAAGTGTTATTCATAAAAGCGTTTATTTTAGGATTCTCAGTAGGATTATTATGTATTCAAAGGAGTCTTTCTAGAGGAAGAGTAGAATTATTTCTAACAGAATTTGGAGCTGTTACAGCGAATTTAATTTATGCTAGTGATTATCAGTATTTACAACCTTTTTAGTAAAACAAGAATTCTACTTAGAAATATTTGGATCTATCTTTTTGTTCTATTTAGGGATAAAAACTTTTATAAAAAAACCTGCCGATAATGCTGCAAACTTACAAGGAGAAACCCTTTTTTCGATGTTCATCTCAACTTTTATTCTGATGATTACAAATCCAACAACTATATTAAATTTTGTGGCTATGTTTAGCGGACTTGGAATTAATTTAGAAGAAGGTTCATCAATATCGTAACTAGAATTAATAGGTGGAGTATTTATTGGTTCATCATTTTGGTGGATGTATTAAGTGTTGGGGTAGGTTTTTTTAGGAAAAAAATAACTCGACATCTTGTCTTAATTAATAGGATTGCAGGAGAACTTATCATTTTATTAGGAATTTTGGCATTAATAAAATGAATGAAACGTAATATAAGAGAGTTCTATTTCGGATTAAGGGGATTTCTAATGGGCATGAAAAAAAGGGAACTTTTTACGGAGGTTAAAAACCCCTATGACGTCTGTTAACAGTGCCGGAATGAAGGGGTGGAGAAACTCACTGCACCAAGACATGTAAACAGTAAACAATACTTCTTCCAACCGATTATTGCTTTATCCTCAAAAGGTGAGACAACTATGTGTCCCACTTATTTGGCTCTTTTTTATCCATTAAATGAACGATTTTAGCTGGAACGTTGGCACTATTGTTATTCATTATTTGTAATTAATGAGATTGCAGTTTTTTAATGGTTTAATCTATAAAGGCTCTTTTATAAAACAATGCCTTTAATTAATCTTCAGTATACTTAGTGAATTTTTCAAATTCCTTGCCTGAGACGAACCTGTGTGAATAAGTCACAACACTATAATTAGTGTAATTCTCCCCTGGTATACGAATAGTCATTCGAATTAGCTTATAAGGTGGGTTAAGTGGCCCTTCGAATCCTATGACTCTTATTGAAATGTCATATGAATCGTTTGAGGTATCTTTTGTGATTCTCTCTATCCTAGTAAATGTGAATAGCTGATCATCCCCGAAATCATTCATTATATTGAGAATAGTTTCACCAAGATATCGTAAAAAGGCCTTTTCCATTATACGAGGGGGTTGATTCTGAGGTATTATTTCAGTTTTAATTTTGGATTCTTCTGGAATATTTTCGAAAGAGCTTAGAATGAGAAACGATAGAATGGATATCGAAAGTACAGCTTTATTCATTAGTCTGTCACCTCTTTAATAGTATAGTTCCCATAATGAAAGGTTTTATCTCTAGACAAGATTTCGAAGAGCAGCACATAATGAAACGGACGGGAAAAAATGAATAATAATGGAGGTAAAATAATCTTTACTTGTTGGATTAATGGAGTCAAAGGCAAGAAAAGTTAACGAAGATTCATGTTCAAAAATAGTTTATTGGGTAAAGAAAACTCCTTTATAGTTTTGTACTATTCTCATATGGTGTAAATTAAAATTCAATCAGTTCTATATCAAAAGTCCATCTATGGTTAATTCAAACTATGAACATTTCGTAATTTAGTTTCCTGTATATTAGCTAATAAGAAAAACTAATTTAGCCACTATAATCTGAAATTCAATAACGAAAGGGAGTTTATTAGTTGAAGGTTTTATTGTCAATATTACTTATATATTTATTTTTTCATGCTGGAAAAAATTTTAGAAAACAGGTTAAAAATCTAGAGAATGAAGAAGAAATAAGACCTATTTTTGTTCGGTTCCTTCTGGTAATAATCCTACTTACTATAGCCACGATTGTATTCATTTTTTAGTAGTGATCCATAATCCTTGCCTCTCAATGGTTTCAAGACATAGAAATAGGAAAGCCGCCCGAAAAGTTGATTGACGAAATTAATTCAGTTAAAAACAAATAAAAAAGCTGAGACAACAATGTGCCCCACCCATTTGCCTCTTTGATTTAACGTTGATGCTTTTCATAGAAAATGCGCCCCTTTAAGAGCGCATTTTGGCAAACATATTTCATTGAAAAACTCCAACTTATGTGGTACAAATCATAACTCGTTCCAGAACCAAAAAAGAAAGACTTTCTTTCTATCCTTTTATAAGGCGTGAGTATTAATGGTTTTTTCCATAGGAAAATCGCGAAACGATTAAACCGATTGTGCCAAGGACGATAAATAAAATGGCCCGTATAGCTAGAGAGGAAATAGGTAAGTCAATAAATATTCCTTTAAGTAGAACGACAAAGATCATGATTAAACCAAAGCTTTCGAGTTGATGGATGTTTTTCCATTTTCCAAAAAGGATATAACCTACGGCGTAACAAAGCCACAATAAAGATATAACCATTTGTTGAACCATGGAAGAGTAATCTACTGTAAGTAATGGGCCTAATAACCAGAGAAAGACCAATAGCATGAAGGAAAACAGAACAACCCCACATTTATAAATTATTTGAAAAGACAATTCCTTAAGCTTATGTGTTAGGACAATCAGAGCGAAACAGAGAACAAAAAATGCGAGCCATGCAAGTAGTTCGAAACTCCAAAGTGTCCAAAGCCTCATGTCATACACTCTAATAGCGCCAATTAAAAACGTGACCCCTGAAGTAAATAGTATAAGCCGGCTTTTTAAAATGGTGGAGTAATAAATCCCTAATCCCGCTTGGAACATGATTAATATTGTCAGAAGTTCATTGTCAAAAAGGTGATTTGTATAGACGGCTATTAAATATAGTGCTGGAAAAGCGGCTAAAGCTATTCGCTCAGATGCAGACTTCATGTAAAAGAGGGAGAGCGAAAGCGTTGTATAAGCAATAATAGCTATAAGGAGTATTGCATCTAGTTTCCAATCTTTAAATGTTCCTAGAACAAATAAGGAGGTCAAGATGGTACTCGGTATTAATGTTGCGATATGATGACGATAGTGTAAAGGAAGTTTATAAAATAAGATGAAACCGATACAGACATGTTGAATGATCATCATATACGCAGGAGCTTCTCCACCTGTCCCACTTAACAAAAGGTACGTGATTATTGTGAGAGGAAGGAAGAAAAAAGAAACATAATGAAGCCATTGATAGTGATAGCGGAATGAGTAGAGTAAAAAGACGATATACAATAACGTCTCGTAAGTATAAAATAACCACTCCCCACCTTCTTGTCCATTTAGTAAAAATGGTACTAAAAATCCACCAACTGAAACAATAACTGCAATCACTTCAGAATGAAATTTATAGGCAGTATACAATCCAAATAGTAACCAACTTAGATTTAATATGAACGCTGGCCAAAACGGAATGAATTCATATAGCATATGGGCAGAAAAGGTCGTTAAAAATAAAATAACGATCGTTCCTCCGAGAAGGCTATATGCTAAGTTAAGACGATGTTTTTTGAATTGAGAGGTTCCGACGAAATAAAAAAGGACGGCTGTTCCAAAGCCAATGGCGATTCGAACTTGTTCTGTAATATAATTCCCTTCAACAGCGGCAGCGAATCCCCACACAATTCCTAACAAGAGAACGAAAATGAAAATGCGTGGAAGCCATTTTTGACCAATATTTTCTCCCCATGTTTTCACATTTTCCTCGTTTTGGTTAGAAGGTGAGGAGTCAATAAGTGAAACAGCTTTAGGGTGGGAAGGGTTGACTGATGTGTTCATTTTTTGTTCAAGATCGTTTACTTGCTTTTCCAACTGCTCAACTCGGTTTTGAAGTTCTTGAATTTTATCATTCATTATTAATCTCCCATTATATGAAATTTATTCCTTTTAAATCGTAAGTGAATCCGCTAATCTGGTCAATCATTATTTGACTATTTTAATAATATAAATGAATGGAAAAGGGAGCCCATGTTTATAGTTATTCGTACTGCTTTATAAAAAGACGTAGAAAAGATACATATGACTACAGCATAGGAAAAGAAAAGGCCAACGATTTTTACTAAAACCGAGTAGCTGATGACAACATGGTGTGAATCATAAATGATACATTTCAAGTAAATGGAATGGCCGTTCCTGAAAAAGCGTACTGGTTGACCTGATCTCGGTTAAAACGTGTGGTTTACTTTCATCTACATCTCTAGAAGTAGTTAGAATTAACGCTAAAGCCGGTTTTTCCATGCCAATAATTACCTTATTATTGTAGTATCGACACATATAAGGGGTGATTAAATTGAAAAAGGGGATTCTGTTTGTCTTTGTGTCATGTTTAAGCATTTTACTTGTTGGGTGCATAAATATTACAGTTTCAAGCGATGGTGAGAAGAAAGATAAACAAATAATGATTAAAAAAGATGATGCAGAAGCATTGGAAGTTGAGATAGATATTAAAGTTGGAGAATTGACACTAAATCAAGGAACCGATCATTGGTTAGAAGGAAATGTATCATATAATGTTGAACGACCTGTTCCTGAAAGTAATTATAAAAAACAAGGGGAAATAGGGGTCATTGAACTGTCTGAGCCTGCAGGGGATAAGGGGATTAATTTAGGCAATAATATAGAAAATAACTGGGATTTAAGGCTAACAAATGATGTGCCAATAGATTTGAAAGTGGATACTGGCGCATCTGAAAGTACCCTAAATTTACAAGATATTGAACTCTCATCATTGGATATTCATTCAGGTGTTGGAGAATTGACCGTTGATTTGACTGGAAACAGGTCCAACAGTTTTACAGGAAAAATCGATACAGGAATAGGCGAAACAACTGTACTATTACCAAAAGATATAGGAGTTCGACTAAAAGTAGATAATGGTATCGGATCAATTTCTACTAATGGTCTTATTCGGGAGTCTTCAGGAGTGTATGTAAATGAAGCGTTCGAGAAAAGTGATATAATCATTGACTTAGATGTTGACATGGGAATTGGCGAAGTAAATTTGAAAATGCAATAATCGGTTATCATTTAGTATTAAGGAAACTAAGCTACATGATTTCAATTTAGAATGATCCATCTTCGCAAATTATTATTTGGATATGGCTAATGGGTAAGTATGTAAGGAAGCTGTTAATAATGCTCATCGTGCACGAGATAGAACCATTGTGACCATCACATTGGTTCTTTTTAATTCTCTTTTGTAATAGGTTAGCATGATTCGAGAAAGAAAAGAGGAACTTGAGTGCGATATGGTGTGGCTGTAGACCGAAATAATTAGAAAGAGTTATTAAACTATATAACTCTATTGGAGTTTCATTAAGGGCGATCAAAAGTTATATAAAGCTGATTAGTCAAAGCTTTTTAAGCTCTTCCTTCAGTTGGCTGAACTCATTATTTGGCTTGGTTTCGTTTCATTGAAATAAAGGGTTTTACCAATATAATAAAGAATATAAATTAAATGATGGGTTACATCCTGTTTGTTTCCAATTAAGGAGATTGACAGGTCATCGAGGACCTTAAAATTTTATATCATAGTATTCAAGGATGTGTGTGTTTATGGAAGAAGTACAAGTAATTATTGGAGTTCCTGGAAAGTGGAAAAATAGAACAGAGTTAATACAGGCTGTTGCATCTAACGGAGATGGGTATTTAATGGCTGGTTACATAATTCATCATGCAAAAAAAGACGTAGGTTTTGAAGTCGAAGTGTATGAACACGACAGCCACTTAAAGGAAGCTTTCTCCTATGCAGGTACCTTTGAAGATAACCTTTTAGATGAGATTGGACATCATACCCATACAGTATATGTAATAGCAAATGTAAATGGGTTTGAAGGGCTCAAGCAAGTAGTAGATGTCGGAGCAACTTTATTAAAATCTGGCGGTTTAGCAGTAAAAGTCGAAACATCGGGAATTGCACATACCAAAGACGAATGGTATCAGCTTTTAGAAAACCAAGAATATTTCCCTATATATTCTCACTTTGTGACTCTTGTTGGCGATAAGGAAAGTTATTATTCGTGTGGAATGAAAGCTTTTGGATTACCTGATGTCATTGCTTCTTCTTCAATATCACCAGAAGAAGCCGCAGACCTCTTTAATAATTTCAACCTTTATAACATTGTTGAGCATCCATCTTTTAATAATGGTGATACATTTAGTTTAGAACCAAATTCACCTTTATACAAAATCCATTTCATCCCTGAATTTAGATATGAGGAAGATGATGCCTTCTTTAATCCATTTGGGTTAGTTAAGTTAATTCCAGCATAAAAAATGGAGGTACGATAAGTACCTCTATTTTTTTGTTTTAGGCTCATTTCTCAAAGATTGTTAGTAAAGGATGGTATATAGTATGGTAGAATATTAAAAAAGGGGAGTGTGGTAAATAATGGATAGAACAAAGATTCAACCATTGATATTATTAAGTCTTTTTATCAATGCTATTGTAATGGGCATGTTTGCTTATGAAAATTACAATGAAAATAATATAGGTTATACTGTAACATTTATAGTTCTATGTCTATCTTTGCTTGTTCTAGCAGTTTACGGATTAATGAGAAACAGTAAAGTAAACCGAACCAGCAAATAAGAGAAACTATGCTTCTCTTATTTGCTGAACAGTAATGAAATGTACCTTTCTACACGAAGAGAGAAGCATTTCTTTAACCATTTCATTTGATGTCATTTTCTAATGTAATTCAAGAAAACTATGTCAAAATAAGTAGTTATCAAAGTAGTTAGTTGACACTCCTTCAAATCTATCCATCCACTTTTTCAATCGCTTATGATACCCGTTGACGTGTTAAATGAGGTAGATATCCTTCTTTTTATACTCCTTTTTGCATATATTGATGGCTTCGTGTTGCAACCCCTTCATTACTGCAAAAATATTGTAGTTTGTTGCTGTATCTGTACATAACAAAGCAGAAGTCCTAAAACTACATCTAATTCATCAACCTAAATATGCCCTTTCCCTGCCTTTTGAAAGAGAATTTGACCATTTCTATCGTGTGCAACTACAAAACATCTATGTTCTTTCGAGATGCCTCGCTTTATTGCAACGCCACCACGGTTGAATTCGTAATCTCTTTTTTGCTAGTATCATTACTTGAAGCTCCAAAGCACTTCCAATTCCATACCGAAGCCAATGTGTCCTTTCCTTCTTGATGTTATCATGATTCGGAACATGAAAATTATCTTTTTAATTTAATAATTTAATGTTTTACTTTAAATATTAAATGTTTTACAATATTTACAAGAACGATTAAAGTAATTATAAGGAGGAAGACAAAATCGATACTCAACGATTAATTTCTATCATGAAAACATCGAAAATACTGTTAGTTATTATTGGATTGTGGGTTTATATTGATAATTTACTACTTACTAATGAAGCTTACACATTAAGTAAGTATAAGCTTTTTAATCACACGGAAGTCTTAGTTCCTTCCTTTTCTACCTATCAATTCACGGTTATTCTGACGATTCCGCTATTTATCGTTGTCTTAATTGGAATGGACCGGTTTATTGTTGTTCTAGAGACTATGAAGAAGAAAAAGACCCCATTCGACCTTGAAATTTCGAGCATTTTTAATCGTTACGGGATGACGATATTATATTTCGGGCTTTTGAAACTTGTCATAAGCATTGGAGGCGGATTATTAGACTTATATCCGAAGAATGTATTTACTCAGGAGATTGTTATTTTAGTCTTTCCTGTTGAGTATCTACTTGGTTTCCTGATTATGACTGGAATTGCCTATATCTTAAAGGCTGGAATAAAGATAAAAACAGAAAACGATATGTTTATTTAAGGAAGATACCTATGAAAATAATTGTTCGACTTGACCGAGTGATGGCCGATAGAAAAATGTCACTAAATGAATTATCTGAAAAGGTTGGTGTAACGAATGTCAACCTTTCCATGTTAAAAACCGGAAAAGCAAAGGGAGTTAGATTCAACACACTTGCAGCCATATGTAAAGCACTGGACTGCCAGCCTGGAGACATTATGGAATATATTGATGAATAAGAGGCCCTTTGCATTTGCTAATCATCAACAGTAAGTGCACGGGACCTCTTTTGTATTTATGCTGTTCTGACGAATGGGATATCTGATCTTGGATTCCGTGCTTCCTCACAGACTAGGGATTCTCGCAGGAGGGTCAATATCATCGTAAACGCTTCAATTGTTTTAAATTTAATATGAAATAAAATAGGTTAGTAAGCGATTTATAAATGACGTAAATAAAATAAGAAAGGTAGATAAGTCTTTTGGGTCAGAACGATAATTTAATCACTATGACCATGAAATTTACTTTACAACTGTAGTTCAGTTTCTACAAACAACTAGCGAAAACGGCCTTGTATAAATGGGTAAAAGAGTAAGAGTATAGGCAAATGATGCCTCCAATGGTAAACTAAATAAAAAAGCAGAGGAGAATTATGAATACGCTATTTCCGACTTTCATTCTTACTTTAAGAGTAAGCACTAGGACCTACTCTTTTTTGTGAGTATACTACTAGAATGAAAACAGAGCTTAAGGTTGTATCATTATTTTTTTGGCTTGACGAAAGGCTCTATCGTCTTTGTCACAACTTCTCTGGAGTAAGGCAAGCGATTCTTTTTTTCCAAGAGGGGAGATTACATAGTTGGAGATAATCATCATTAGACACGGTGAGTCAGAAGCAGATATATTTAATGTACATGAGGGGAGAGCAGATTTTTCATTAACAGAAAAGGGACGACAGCAAGTACATGTAATGGGGGAAAGAGTGAAGAATGAGTTTCCACCTGATATGATTTGGGCAAGTCCTTTAAAAAGAGCAAGTGAAACAGCCAAGTTACTTTCAGAGAAAGTTGGGTGCTCGGTTCAGCTTGAAGATGATTTAATGGAATTTAATAATGGGATTCAAGCAGGGTTAACATTTGAGGAAGCGAAAAAATATCCGGAGCCAACATATCTTCATGATAGTTATGAGGATGGCGAATCACATATCGAGTTTCGAATGAGAGTAGAATCTGCTTTTTCAAGGATTCTTTCTTCATCGCAACATCGCAGAATTGCCATCGTTGCCCATGGCGGTGTCATTAATTGTCTGCTTCAATCATTTTATCAAATGCCTGTAACGAAGGACTATTATTTTAAAAATGGTGATACGGGTATTAGTTTTATCGAAATTCGTGACGAAGAAAGAGTAACCCACTTTTTAAATGACCTCTCTCATTTAGCATAAACCGATATAAATCGCTCACTATTTGGATTAGCGGCAGAGTTTTGATGAATTCCTCATAAGCTAATTTGAACTAGGTTTCTCTAAAATTTCAAAAGATGTTGTTGTAGAAAGGGAAATATAGAAGACTGAGCCTACAGGGGAAATGGGAGAGAAGGTTGGGTAGCAATGTATCGAACTCCTAAAACGTAAAACTTAATTAGCGTGTGTACCCATTTTTACTATACGAATAAATGGCTTTGTAAAAAATAATAAATCACCTTGTACATTTTGCATATCGAAGCTGGTAACACGATATAATAGAGAAGCATGGTTTAAAAGCAACTCTTTACCTCTGTCGATGGTTTTTGTATAATGAAGACAGTATAACATAATCTAAAAAAGAAGCCTTGGCGGGAACCAAGACTTCTGCATAACATACAATCTGGGCAGCCACAGTCTGGCTTAGTCTAAGAAAGAGTGAACCATCCTACAACGGGCCGCAAATCCAATGTACAGGGTGGTTTACTTTTTTGTTATTAAAACAATGATGGTAACGATTAATGTGATTAATGCAACTATGAAGGAAGAAAAGCCTATCATCACATTAAGCATTTCACTTACTGTTACCAACCCAACACCCCCTTTCAATAGGGGAATGCCAGCTGTAAGCCACCCTGACCTGTATGTTATACTCCTTTATTGTATCATATACAATAGGGTAACATCATGTAGTCTTGAAGTCGTTTTGCTTCGCTTAAAGTGTAAAAAATGAAGGTTCTCTCTTCTCCTTCTGTGAAAGAGTGATCGTCCACATTCAATATTTAATCATATACTCTCCTATAAAGCAGTTAAAGCCGTTTTAAGCCACTTACCATTCATTGTTAGCGATTTCTCTCACTATCTCGCACAGATACTTACGACTTTCCGCATAACTCTTGAAAGAAAATAGGAAGATGGTACGATTGGTAAGGGAAAAACAGAAACTAACAGGAGAGATAGAATGTTAAATAAGACAACCGTACTATTTTTAGGAGCAGGATCGATGGCAGAAGCCATGATCTCAGGAATCATTCAAACTAATGAACTGCCTAAGCAAAATATAATGGTTTCAAATCGAAGTAACCAAGACCGGTTGAATGAATTGGAAATGAGATACGGAATTACAAGCTTGTCTAGTAAAGAAATAGATTATTCTAAGGTTGATGTCGTTGTTTTGGCAATGAAGCCAAAAGACATTGCCACAGTAGTCCAATCGATTAAAGATAAATTAGCATCACATACGTTGGTTTTGTCAGTGCTTGCTGGCGTAAAAACCTCATTTTTTGAGGAACATTTACAGAGTGGGCAGCCAGTTATTCGCGTCATGCCTAATACATCTAGTATGTTGCAAGAATCTGCAACGGCCATATCAGCAGGAGAAAATGCAACAGCTCAACATACATCCATTGCAAGAGCTTTATTAAGTGCCATTGGTGAAGTATATGAAATTCAAGAATCAAAAATGGACATTTTTACTGGTATTGCTGGCAGTGGACCTGCTTACTTTTACTATTTAATGGAGCATATTGAAAAGACAGGAAAAGAAGCAGGATTAGAAGCGGACCTTGCACGGGAAATTGGGGCACAGACGATTCTCGGTGCAGCGAAAATGATTCTTGAAAGAGAAGAAACACCGACTCAACTTCGAAAAAATGTCACATCTCCAAACGGTACTACTGCAGCAGGGTTAGATGCATTAAAGCAGCATGGTGGTGGAGAAGCAATTGCTCAAGCTGTAAAAGGTGCAACCGAACGTTCTAAGGAACTGAGCCAGGAATTAGAAGAAAAAGCGGTAGCGATTGCTCGATAGCAGACCTTCATATAAAAAGCTAAAAATATTTGTCATAAGTATCATTCAAAATAAACAAGCAGTGGATTTCTCTTTGTAGAAGCCACTGCTTATTTTGGTTGTACAAAAAAATAGGTCGAAAAAGTCTTTTGTCAGTAGCTACAGTTACGATTTCCTATTTGACGGAATGAAGAGAGACCACTCTGCATTATAGATGAGCTTTATAGTTTGCGAAGTAGCTATTTTAAAATAGAAACAATCAAACGGATTGTAGATTCTCAGTTCAGAACGACTTGCTCATACTTCATGCAAAACAGGCATACATACAACCAAACTCGTTTTTCAAACACAGAACCGATTAAATGACGCTGGCAATAAAAAGCGTTGGAAAATTTTTAAAAAATAATGATTGCATTGAATACCATTTTAAGGTAGAATACAATAAATCATTTTCATATTATTTAAAAAGTAATGAATGAAATAAGTAGTCATTTATCTCCCTGTTATAGAGAGTCGGTGGATGGTGAAAACCGATACAAAGATAAAGGCGAATTACCTTCAGGAGCTTTCTTCGTGAAAAAAAGTAGCGAAGAACGGGAAAACCGTTATTTGAATTAAGTGGAAGAGAAATCTTCAACAAGGGTGGTACCGCGTGCAAAACCACGTCCCTTTTTAGGGCGTGGTTTTTTTGTGTAGAAAAATATAAAGCATGTGTTGCCATGGGATTCCTGTAGTGACTTCAAAGGTGAACTTAGATTGAAAAGAGGAGGATGAAAGGTGAATATAGAACTGACAACAGCACAAGAAAGAGAAGTTGAGAGGCAATATTCGATCTATGCAAATGGCGTTCAAGAAATTTTACCAGGGGAAGAGTTAAAGAGTAAGCTTGCTCAGTCAATTAAAAATAATCACCCTTTAAAAGTGAAATTAGGAGTAGACCCTTCAGCACCAGACGTTCATTTAGGACATACTGTTGTGTTAAATAAGTTAAAGCAGTTTCAAGAAAATGGCCATATCATTCAATTAATTATTGGCGACTTTACAGGGAAAATTGGGGACCCAACTGGAAAATCCTCTATACGAAAACAACTTACAGATGAAGAAGTGAAACATAATGCTCAAACTTATTTTGATCAATTCGGTAAAGTGTTGGATATGGAGAAGGTGGAGCTACATTACAATTCAAAGTGGTTAAATGCGTTGAAATTTGATGAGGTTATCCAATTAGCTAGTAAAATCACCGTGGCCAGACTACTTGAGCGAAACGATTTTTCAAATCGCTATGCGAAGGGGTTGCCGATCTCCGTTCACGAATTCTTTTACCCGTTAATGCAAGGCTATGATTCTGTAGTGTTAGAAAGTGATATTGAATTAGGTGGTACGGACCAACAATTTAATGTGTTAATGGGAAGACATTTACAGGAACACTATGGTAAGGAAAAGCAAGTGATACTTTTACTTCCTTTACTTGAAGGCATTGATGGTGTGGAGAAAATGTCAAAATCAAAAGGAAACTATATTGGTATAGATGAAGCTCCTAATGAAATATATGGAAAAACGATGTCCATTCCAGATGAACTGATTGTCAAATACACAAATTTAATCACAGATTTCTCACTTGAGGAAAAGGAAGGAATGGAAAAGAAACTTCTTGATCAACGCCTACATCCAAAAGAAGCTAAAATGAAACTGGCTAAGAGAGTCGTTGAGATGTATTACGGAAAAGAGCTTGCTAATCAAGCAGCAATGAATTTCGAAAATATTTTTCGAAAAGGCGCTCTTCCTGAAGACATTCCGGTGATGGAGTGGAATGGTTCCAAAGAAATATTGATTGTAGATCTGTTAGTAAAAGTAAAGCTTTTATCTTCAAAAAGTGAAGCAAGAAGGATGATTCAAAATGGTGGAGTGAGGGTGGACGGTGAGAAAATACAAGATCTTCACCAAACGATTTCTATAAATGAAACAGTTGTTCAAGTTGGGAAACGCAAATTTGTGAAGATTTTCTATTCAGAATAGAGAATTTATGCTAAAAGTGGTTTTTTTTACTGAGTAAAAATAGCTTAATATGCCCTTTTTGAAACAAGGATGAGCCTTTATAATAGTAGGGGAAGAAAAAAAGCTTGCTAAAAGAGGGGTTAAAGGTGAAACAGCAAGAACAAATTCGTTTACATACGTTAGTGATGATCCAAAAAGGTGAACACGTATTGTTACTTAACCGTCCATCTTCAAAAGGGCATCCAGGATACATTGCCCCAGGTGGAAAAATTGACTTCCCTGAGAATCCAGCTGACGGGGCGATTAGAGAAGTGAAGGAAGAAACGGGGCTTACTGTAAAAAAGATGGTGTTTAAAGGGATTTCAGAATTTGTGAATGAAAAGGATCGACAACGTTATATCGTATTTAATTATTTAGCAACAGAAACAGAAGGAGAATTGTTAAAGCATCCACCTGAAGGGGAATTAGTATGGGTGAAAAAAGAAGAAGCCACAAGCCTTCCCATGCAGCCTTGGTTTAAAGATCGCTTTCCATACTTTTTTCAAAGAGAAACATTTGAAATATATCATAGATGGAGTGGAGAAGGAAATGAGAAAACAAAGGAATTGGTGCGCGAGTCTTAGGCAGAGAAGATTTCAATGGTAACGCTTTGGAATTTATTCGGGAACTTAGTACCAATCTTTAGTCTAATCGTCTTTGGAACTTTCCTGTTTTTATATAGATGGAAAAAGAATAATCGTCATCTACGGTGGAGAGAAGTGTTACCATTTGTTTTAACAACCTTATCGGTAATAGGGATATCGCTAGTGACGTTAACACCTCAAGAAGGTCATATAGGTTGGAAAAATTATAATTTTATGCCCCTTGATAATTTGTTTTTAAATATAAAATATCATGGTGACCTTTGGGTTCCAATTCGAAATTTAATGGCGAATATTGTTTTGTTCATTCCTTTCGGTTTTGCAGTCGGTTGGTTAATGCAAGGGTTGCGATATATAAGTAGACGAACGTTATTTATCGGCGCTTCTTTGTCTTTGATGATTGAAGCATTACAATGGAATTTACCATTAGGAAGGTCGATTGATATTGATGACTGGCTCATGAATAGTATCGGGGCATGGGTTGGTGGAGTTCTCTTTGTAATGAGTTGGAAGCTTTATCAATTACTAAAACGAAATAGGAAAAGGTAAGAAGAGAGCAACGACCTTGTATCGCATGCTCTCTTCTTTTGCATGATTATTCATTTTCCTCGTCAGAATCATTTGGTGATTTAAAAATCTCATCAGTAAGCAAGGTAAAGTTCTTTTCAATTTCATCAAACAAAAAGGCTACAGCATCATCTATTACCTCTTCCTCTTCCCCTTCCCCGTTTTCAAATAGAAGGTGAATTTGATCATCAAATTGTTGCAGTATATTTTTATTTGTTGGTTGATTAATAAGATTCACTAACATCGCTTCAAAGGAAGAATCCTGTATATCTTTTTCAGATTTGTCTATAAGAAAGCTTAGCTTTTGATTTTCTTCAGTAAGTTGTTGAAGTTGAGTTTCCCGAATGGAGAGTTCTTCTTTTAAAATTTCAATGAGATCTTTGTAATGAGAATCGCTATCCTGAATGTCTTCACGGGGCTGATGCTCTCCTTCACCCGCTTCATATTGTAATTGCAACTCCCCTCGCTCATGTTTTTCATTTACTAACTGTTCATTTTCATTCGTTAATTCATTTAGTAATACTTCAGAAGTAGCAATTTGTTCGACCAATAGTTTTAATTCCTCATTTAACATATGATTTTCTTCTATTCTCTTCTGATATTTTATTTCAAGTTCCTGTTGATTAGTCGTTAATTGAGAAGTAGTTTCATTAAGCTCGATAACTTTGTTAGATAAATCTTCATTCTCTTCACACTTTGTCACAAGGTTGACGTCAAGTTGCGATATTTTGGAGATAGCTGATTCTAAGTCATCGTTTTGAACAGAAATCGTTCCAATTGCATCATCTAAATCTTTTGTAATCTCTATGATTTTCTCAGACTTTAACTGAATAATTTGTGTTAGTTCAACATTTTCACTGACGATATGATCGAGACTTTTAGCCTGTTCTGAAATTGTTACATATGATTCGTCCAGCTGAGAAGTGAGCGTGTTTAATTGATTGGAGACGGAATGAAGGTCTTCATCGAGCTGATCAATTTTGGAGAGTGCATTGGATAAATTTTCTTTTTGAGCGGAAATGGTGATATTAGCTTGATCTAAATTGGTTGTTAAGGCGATTATTTCTTCAGATTTTGATTGAACCTCTTCAGTGAGCTGAACACTTTCATCAATTGAACATTGTATAGTATTTTCTTGATCTAAAATCGTTACTTCAGCTTCCTTTAGTTTATTTGTCAAGGTCATTACTTGTTCAGATTTTGATTGAACCTCTTCGGTGAGCTGAGCACTTTCATCAATTGAACATTGTATAGTATTTTCCTGATCTAAATTCGTTACTTCAGCTTCCTTTAGTTTATTTGTCAAGGTTATAACTTGTTCAGATTTAGATTGAACCTCTTCAGTGAGCTGAGCACTTTCATCAATTGAACATTGTATAGTATTTTCCTGATCTAAAATCGTTTCTTCAGCTTCCTTTAGTTTATTTGTAAAGGTTATAACTTGTTCAGACTTAGATTGCACCTCTTCGGTGAGCTGAGCATTTTCATCAATTGAACATTGTATAGTATTTTCTTGATCTAAAATCGTTTCTTCAGCTTCCTTTAGTTTATTTGTCAAGGTTATAACTTGTTCAGATTTAGATTGAACCTCTTCGGTGAGCTGAGCACTTTCATCAATTGAACATTGTATAGTATTTTCCTGATCTAAAATCGTTACTTCAGCTTCCTTTAGTTTATTTGTCAAGGTTATTACTTGTTCAGATTTAGATTGAACCTCTTCAGTGAGCTGAGCACTTTCATCAATTGAACATTGTATAGTATTTTCCTGATCTAAAATCGTTACTTCAGCTTCCTTTAGTTTATTTGTCAAGGTCATTACTTGTTCAGATTTGGATTGAAGCTCTTGGTCGAGCTGATCAACCTTAATGAGTGCGTCAGATAAGCTTTCTTTTTGAGTAACATTGATCTTTTGTGCATCGTCTAGTTGGTTTGAGAGGGAGCTAATTTGTTCAGCTTTAGCCTGCAACTCGATTCCAAGGTGTGAAATTTCGTTCAACGCCTCATTTAAATTATTTTTTTCCTCTGAAATTCTTTTCTCTGCCTCATCTAGTTTATTCACCATAATCATCATTTCTTCTGAATTAGTCTGTAATTCCTTATTAAATTGAGTGTTTTCTGTCATTGTATAAGTTATATTTTCTTTTTGAACTGAAATGATTTCATAGGCCTCATCAAGCTTGTTCGTTAGTTCAGAGATTTCATTCGCTTTAAATAGTAGCTCACTATCAAGCTGTTCAATAGTGGAGATTGATTTTTGTAGTTGCTCTTTTTGAATAGAGATCGTTGAATGGGAGTCATCTAATTCGTTTGTCAGTGAGTTGACTTGATCCGATCTAGATTGAAGCTCAGTCCCTAATTGGGTTATTTTGGTGTTTGCATTATCTAGCTTTTCTTTATGAATCGAGATTGTGGTTTGGGCTTCCTCTAATTGATTTGTAAACAATTGGATTTGCTCAATTTTACAATCTAAATCAGAAACTAGAAGCGAATTTTCCTTGTTCGCATTATCTAAGTTTTCTTTTTGTCTAGATATCATCATTTCAGCGGTCGTTAGCTTGTGGGTAAGTTCAGCAATTTTTTCTGATTGCGCTATAACTTCTGCATCGAGTAAAGACCCATTTGTAATCGTCGAGTTTAATCTATCTCTTTGTACAGTAATTGTAACTAAAGCTTCGTCAAGCTTATTGGTTAGCTCAGATACATGGGTAGATTTAGTCTCTAGCTCCGCCTTTAGTGATGAGAGATGAGAGTTGGCACTATTTATGCTATCTTCTTGTTCAGAAATGGTCTTGTTAGCCTCACCAAGCTTGTTTGTAAGCTCAGAAACCTGCTCGGATTTAGCACTTAGCTCCTTGTCGAGCGAAGCATGATAAGAGTGTGTGTCCTCCAAGCTTTCATTCTGATTAGAAATGGTAAACATAGCCTCATCAAGCTTATTGGTTAACGTTGAAATTTGTTCAGATTGTGTCAACTTTTCTTCGTTAAGCTGGTTTATATGATCAAATCCTAGTTTTAGCTCTTCGGTTTGTTTCAAAATTGTTTGTTCCGAACTCTCAAGTTGTTCAGTGAGCTCAGAAATCTGTATTGATTTTACGCTTAGTTCCTCTTCAAGAGATGAATGAAGAGAGGTAACGCTATCTAAGTTTTCCTTTTGTGACGAAATGGTTGTAAGTGCGTCCTCAAGTTTAGTAGTGACCTCGGTGATGTGTTCGGATTTTTCGATAATTTCTTTATCAAGTAGATCCACTTTATTTAAAGCTGTTTCTAACTTTTCATTTTGGCTTAAAATCGTTTGTTGAGCGTCAATAACTTCATTAGAGAGAACGATATTTTCTTCCGATTTCGCCGTTAGTTCTTTGTCGAGCAGCTCCAGATTCGTGAAAGCTGTATCCAGCTTTTCATTATGGCTTAAAATCGTTTGTTGAGCGTCAATAACTTTATTAGAGAGAACGATATTTTCTTCCGATTTCGCCGTTAGTTCTTCGTCGAGCAGCTCCAGTTTCGTGAAAGCTGTATCGAGCTTTTCGTTTTGGCTTAAAATGGTTTGTTGAGCGTCAATAATTTCATTAGAGAGAACAATGTTTTCTTCCGATTTCGTCATTAGTTCTTCGTCGAGCAGCTCCAGTTTCGTGAAAGCCGTATCGAGCTTTTCGTTTTGACTTGAAATGGTTTGTTGAGCGTCAACCAACTCATTAGAAACAGCGATATTCTGTTCCGATTTAGTATTTAGCTCTTTCTCAAGCAGGTCAATATGGTTGAGAGCACTTTTCAGCTCTTCATTTTGGCTGGCATTTAATTGAATAGCTTCTTCAAGTTGAGCCGAAAGCTGTGTAATTTGCTCGGTTTTAGAGAGTAGCTCTGTGTTAAGGTAGGCAATTTCGATAGTGGCATTGTCTAAATGTTCTTTTTGGTCGGAAATCGTTTGATTTGCATCATTAAGGTTGGTGGTGAGGCCAATGATTTGCTCTGATTTTGATTCCAATTCTTGATCCAGCAGCGATATTTTATTGATAGCACTATCGAGGCTTTCTATTTGCATCGAAATCGTTTGATTTGCATCTGCTAAATTTGCATTGAGTCCGGTAATCTGGTCTGTTTTATATTGAATGTTAAGCTCTAATTCATCAATTGTAGCGCTTGCTATTTGTAAATCATTATTTTTTTCAGAAAGAGTGTCATTTGCATTATCTAAGGATGTCTTTGTTTCTGAAATCTGTTTTGAAAGCGAGTCAATTTGAGCTTCAGCTTGTTTAAGTTGTTCCACTTGTTTTTCATGTAGCTCATAGAAATATTGCAGTTCAGTTTCTATTTTTGACATCTGTATCAGTTTATCATCGGCTTTTTCGATATCTGCTTGCAACGCTTCGTTGTCAAAAAGTAATTGCTTGTTTTGTATTTTTAATTGATTAATAGTAGAATAGCGGTCATTTTTTTGATATTCTTCTACCTTTCCTTTGTACTTATTTAACTCTGATTTATAATGGATGACTAATTGTTGGAGCTGAATAGGGTCCCTTGATTTATTTTCTGTGTTTGCTGAATTTTCGTTCAATCTTTTCACTTCCTTGTTAACAAATTCTGGGCGTTATCTACTTTAAAGTATATGTATCAATTGATTGATGGTTACAAAATTGCTGGAAGTGTATAGGGGAGTATCTCTGTAATAGCTGAAGGGTGAATTTCATTTAGAGTGTAGTTGTCGCATATATAGAAATAAGTTGATTAAATCAACCGTAAGACAAAAGTTGTAGTTTATTTCAATCCTTCTTCTGAGGTTATTTTCTATTAATCGATGTAAGATGAGTATAGAAAGTGATAACAAGGGAGTGAAATTCATGAACATTAAGGAAATGAAATTGTTCACTAGAAAATTGAATGAGATGAAGGATTTTTATGGAGATGTTTTAAACTTAACGATAATAAAAGAGAACCAACAGGCGTTTACCGTTCGAATTGGTTCAACAAACCTATCCTTTCATAAAGGTGATTTTGAATCAGCCCCTGTTTATCATGTTGCTATTAATATACCTGAAAATAAGCTGGTAGAAGCAAAGGAATGGATATCATCGAAGGTAAACTTAAACAGAGAAGAAGAGGATGATGAAGTATATTTCGAGGATTGGAATGCACATGCTATCTATTTTGAGGACCCTGCAGGAAATATATTAGAATTCATCGCTAGGCACAACCTTAATAATCGAAATGAACAACCGTTTTCATCACTAGACCTTCTGAATATTAGTGAGGTAGGTGTGGTGGCTGATGAAGTGATCCCGCTAGCGAGGATATTAAATGAAAAAGGGATCCCGAATTTTAGACCAGATGGTGAAGGGTTTACTCCTGTTGGAGATGAACATGGTCTTCTTATTATGGTGAAAACAGGTCGACGTTGGTTCTTCTCTAATCGCTTTGCAACATTTTATCCGTTTGAAGTATTGATAGAAGGGATTGGTTGGCTTAAGTTTACATCGAGAAATCATGTAGTTAGTGGTGTGAATGAAAGTTAAACGTTATCAAATAGGTTAGCATATCTTGAATGAAATCCCTTTTAGGCAGCAGTCAACATGGCTGCGCTTTTTTTTGCTTAAAAAGAGGTATGTCGTTCTCTTGAATATCTCCATGATAGAAGTGCTAAACTGTTTTAACTTATCTACCTATTAGAAAAGAATTTTTTGAAGAATAGACCACTCATCGCTAAAATCGTTTTAAATAATTGAAATCATTTTCTATGACTAATCCATTGGGTGCTGTCAATAGCAAAAAGTAGATATAAACAATCTTTGCCTGAATAGACTATTAGAAAAATCTAGTTTTTGAACAGGAAAAAGAAGAGAAAGCGAGAAGTAATGTACATATTCAAGGAATATTAATGAAAGAGGTGGCAATAATGTCTTCTTTTCAAGAAATCATCTTATTTGCTTATGATCATTCACCAAAGTTTCGAGAAATTATGAAAAAGGTGAATTTAACTCCGAAGAACATTAACACATCTAAAGACTTACAACGGATCCCCGTGTTAAAAAAAGATGACATCATTGATCTTCAAAAAAAAGATATTCCTTTTGGTGGTATTGCGACAGAGAGAATCGCGCGAATGACAAGGGTATTCATGTCTCCTGGTCCAATATATGACCCTCAATCGGAGGATGGAGACTATTGGCGGTATTCAGAAGCATTAAGAGAAGCTGGTTTCAATGAAAATGACATCGTTCAAAATACTTTTTCTTATCATTTATCTCCATCGGGCTTTATGTTTGATTCAGCCTTACGAAAATTAGGTTGTACGGTTATTCCAGCAGGACCTGGAAACCGTGAACTCCAACTACAAATGATGAAGGATGTAGGAGTGACAGGGTTTGTAGGTACTCCGAGCTTTTTAGGATTATTATTAGATTGCATCGAGGAGAAGGGTTGGAAAGTTGGGAAGGAAATCAAATTGAAAAAAGTGTTTTTCACTGGAGAAAATTTATCAATCGCTTTTCGAAAGCGATGTGAAGAATATGGACTTTCCGTTCACGAAGCTTATGGAACAGCAGACTGTGGCTGTCTAGCCTTTGAAGATAAAAGCGGTCCTGGATTAAAAATCACCTCTTCCGCATATGTTCAAATATGTGATCCAATTACAGGTACCGAAGTGACGGGTAGGGAAGGGGAAGTCGTTGTAACACTTTACGATAAAAGTTATCCACTCATCCGTTTCGGAACGGGAGACCTTTCACGTTGGGTGGAAGGGTATGAAGGACGTAGAATGGTAGGGATTCTAGGAAGAGTGAGTGATGGGGTCAAGGTAAAAGGTATGTTTGTACGGGAAAAACAATTAGCTACGATCCTTCATGAACGAGGATACTCATATTTCCAAGCCATTGTCACACGGGAGAAGAATGTTGACAAGTTAGAGCTAATACTTGAATCAGATCGTGAGCTACACTCCTCTTTAGTAGGAGAATTACAAAGCTTACTTAGAGTAAAGCCAGTTTTGAAAAGAGTCCTACCAGGTGAACTATATCGAGAAGAAAAAAGGTTAATTGATCGAAGGAATGTGGAAAAAGTGTAAAAGGAAGTTAGTTAAAATCTATTTATTTATGTTTTTTATGCTTCAAAAAGGAGGAGGGTCATTATGCTTATTCTTGTCCCCATCTTAATCGTAACCGCCCTTTTTATTTTTATTTCTATTAAAAAGACGACATCTGGAATCAAAATCATGCTTCTCGGCTTACATGTGACGGTCATTGGAGGAATAATCGCTATGGATGATCAATCAAGTTTAGGTGGATTTGAATTCATAATTATATTAGTTGGCTTAGGTGTCGCTTTTATTGGAATTTTTAAAGGCGAATGAAGAAGGTGTAGGAAGGACGATAGTCGTCCATTTTACAATAAGATAGCTTGATATAGCAGCCGATTCCTAATTTAAGGTTTCGGCTTTCATTATGAAAAAGTGTGATTCATTTAATCTATTTTCGGTACATAACTTAAAATAGTCCTTTACGAGTACGTGTATTCTCTCTTTTGATCTAATTCCATACGTAAAAGGATATTTTCCGTAGTGTCATCGGCTTGTCCAGTGATAATCATTAAGCTTACAAGACAATATGCTTGAATGGTGGATTGGAAAGTATCCATTCTAAAGTGTTTTTATGTCTAACTATCAAAATTCCTTTATTCAATATTCAGTCTGATCCGTGCATCTTTTTACATGCTTCAGTCTCCTCCAAAAGTTGTAGAAGAGGTTCCTTCAAACCGCTGATGTAGATATATTAAGCATCCTTTACAATGAATTTATAAGAGATGTAAAGGAGGGTGGGTTATGAGTCGGACGCAACTATTAGCTATTTTGGCAGGGGTTATCGGTTCTATATTAGGAGGTCTTAGTTTCCTATTTTTAAAAAATGTGGTGAGTGTTGCTCCTCCGTTAAATATATTAGCTTACCGTTTTACGATTGCCTTTATAGTAATGTCACTTTTAATTTTATTTCGAATTGTAAAGGTTCACTATGGTGGGAAGCCTGTTCTTCCACTGATTATCTTTTCAATATTTCAACCAGTGCTTGCATTCTCATTCCAAATATACGGAATGAACTATACTACAGCAAGTGAAGCGGGAATTATTACCGCTATTTATCCGATTATTGTTTTAGTGTTAGCTGCTTTGTTATTAAAGGAAAGGACATCCTTTGTACAAAAGCTCTCTATTTTTATCTCGGTGGGAGGTGTCGTATTCATCGGCTGGATGAGTGGTGTGGAAGGAGAAGGGAGTCTTATTGGGATGACCTTAATCTTTTTATCCGCTGTTTTTATGGCCTTGTTTACGGTATTTGCTCGCAAATATTCGAAGCAATTTACACCAATGGAAATGACCTATGCAATGATGTTTGTGGGAATGGTTATGTTTAATATCCTCTTGTTTGCTTCGCAAGAGCAAGTGAATGTAGAAATACTCTATTCACTAGATTTTATTTTGCCGATTTTATATTTGAGTATTCCAGCTTCACTTTTGACTGCGTTTCTTATTAACTATGCCATCTCACAGCTTAGTGCCTCGCAAACGGGAGTGTTTATGAACCTCGCCACGATTGTTGGCGTTCTCTCAGGCGTTATGATTCTTCATGAACCGTTTTATATCTATCACATGATTGGAACGGTGCTCATTATTATGGGGGTTATTGGAGTCAACCTACAATTCAAGCCAAAGGAATTAGTGAAAAATGAAAATAAGGAGGAAAAAGTATATGGATATCAAAACATATTTAGAAAGAATTAATGTAGAGGCCCTTTCAGGTGATCCGTTAAAGGATTTACAACTATTAATAAAGCAACATATTATGACGGTCCCCTTTGAAAACTTGGACGTTTTGCATAAAGTACCAATTACGCTAAACTTAGAGCGAATTTATCAAAAAATCGTGGAAAATCATCGAGGCGGTTTTTGCTACGAAGTGAATGGTTTATTCCATTGGTTGCTTAGCAGCCTTGGTTATGATGTAAAGCGAATTGCTTCCACTGTTGCGAAAAGTGAGACGGAATGGTATCGAAAAAACACCCATTTAAGCAATATCGTGACCATCGATGGGAAGGAGTATGTCGTTGATGTAGGGTTTGGAGATTCTAGCTATTCCCCAATTCCTTTAGATGGGGAAGTGGTGAAAGACGTAGGAGGAAACTATAGAATAAAGCGTGTTGATGATACCTATTATGACTTGCAAAAATACGATGAACAGAAATGGAAGGTGAAATACCGCTTCACTAAAAAAGTGAGAAGTTATTCATTTTTTGAAGAGGTGTGCCAATGGAATCAGCAAAGTCCAGAATCTTCCTTCACACAAAAAACGATAGTGACACTAGGGACACTTAAGGGAAGAGTAACCCTTACTGATGATGAAGTAATCACAACGGTTAATGGGCAAAAAACGAAACGACCTTATGACCAAAACGAACTACCAAAAATATTAAAGGATTCCTTCGGTATTTCTATCCCGAAATAGTAATGGTATCGAAATGTATAAACCGTGAAAACGTCCTACTTTCGGTATTAACGATGGAGATGGCCTCGAAAAAAATCGAGGTCATTTTTCTTTTATCCGTTTCGATATGAAAGAATCGTTGGAAATATAGTAATATATTAATAAATTCAGTATAATGGAAACTATTAGAAAAAAAGGAGTGTCTAGATTTTGTTTGTTCGAACAATCAGTCATAATATTATTAAGTTTTTCTTTGTCTCCTTCGGGATTATATTACTCTCTGCCTTTATTGGTCTTTTCTTAGGTGGCACTCATGTAAGCTTTAAGCAATACATAAGTAATGTAGTCAATATTATCATTTCATTAGCAAAACCAGCTGAACTGACCATTTCTAATCTTCCAGATCGTACCTACCCTATGTTCCCAGCTTTTTGGGATGCTTATTTTTATTCGATTATTATTTTTATTTCTGCTTTGTTCGTGTCAGTTATAATGGGGCTTTTATTTGCATATTGCACGTATCTTTTGCCTTCAAAAGTATCAAAAATAATGATGAGATGTTTTTCTCTTATTGAATCTGTTCCTGACCTTTTTGTTTTAATCGTCATTCAATACAGCTTGATTGCGTTCTATAAAAGAACAGGAATTATGATTTTTCCGGTTATTGGGTTAAATGATCATGTTTATGCTGCACCAATCATCGTACTATCCATTCTTCCTTCTATTCTTTTATTTAGAATCTTTTTTCTCCTCATTCAAGAAGAAAAGGATAAAATGTATGTTGACTTAGTGAGAAGTAAAGGACTATCCAAGCATTATATCTTTTTTATTCACATTCTGAGAAATGTTCCTTTTAGTCTAGTTAATCACTTTAAATCAGTTATTCTCTTTATGCTTTCGAGCCTAATTGTGTTTGAGCGACTATTTAATATATATGGAATCACTCATTTTATGTTGGTATTTACTGATATGTACGTCATTAGCTTTAGTTTAATTATGTTTTATTTGCCTGTTTTTATTTTATTAACGTTGTTTAGTCTGCTCACGGAAAGAAATACAGGTGAGAGGGTGGTGGTTTAAGTTGTTCAAACGGTTAGTGAAAAATCCTTCATTTCTGATTGGATTTACAATTACGTTTAGTCTGTTATTGTTGAGTATACTGTATTCTGTGGTGTATGAAGATGACATACCGAAAGTGAGCTTAATGTTTTCTGAAGAAGGAGAGGTAATAGCTCCACCTTACTCACCACTTGAATATCCACCGCTCGGGACAGATAATGTCAATCGGAGTATCTTCTTGTTAATTATTATTGGGGCAAAGTATACCATTGGATTTGGTTTGATTATTACGGTATTAAGAGTTTTTCCAGCCGTCTTGTTCGGGTTAATCTTGCATTTTTATTTTAAGAGATTTAGACGAATGATTCAGCCAATTTTAGATGCATTCAATTATTTTCCCCCATCATTACTAGTGTTTTTATTACTAGAGGGGATATTCTTCGTGGGTCCAATGATGGAACAAAATGCGATTTCTTATGGGGTGACAGAGAAAGTAATTATTTCCTTAATTATATTAATAACTATTTCTATTCCTTCCCTTTCGCTATTGTTTTCAAATGAATATTATAAAATAATGAACAATGAGTTTATTGATAGTGCAAAAGTATTAGGTGCTTCAAAACGTCATTATATAATGAAACATATTAAGCCATTTATCATCCCGCAAATTATTCTAGTATCGATTCGAGAATTCATGACAGTTCTTTTACTCATCGCTCATCTTGGCGTGTTAAAAAGTTTTATTGGAGGGTCAAAGAGAGTGGAGGACGTATTTGAAAATAATGTGTATGTTCCCAACTTGAACGAATGGTCTGGATTGCTAGGGAATTGGTGGGAATTTTTATGGACAACCTACCCTTGGATTCCCTTTATTCCTATTCTGTTTATTACCATTACGATTTTAGCAGCAAAGCTTATGCTAATAGGAGTAACGAAGGCTATCGAAGATTTTCAACATGAAAAAGCGAAAGAAACCAGTCAAAGTTTACAAGCTCAAACAAAGCGTAAAATAGAAGGACATGAGGACTCTAACCTTATGGAACGTATATCCTTGTAATGAGGTAGAGGCATGAAATACATGAATGAACTGGAAATATACATTTAGTATTTAAAAGATCAGGGGATTAACAGGCCCTTGATCTTTTTACTATTAAGTTATTATTCAAGTTAATAAAAATGTTCGCTAAGTCATGCATTTATGCTATTGGTGTTGCGAGTTTTTTATAGGACGAAGGTTTTCCTAATTTTTTTGAGGACATTATTTTTGTAATATAAATGTAATATTTGTAATAAAAATACGAAAACACAAAAATAGTAACCTGTTTATTGGTCTTTATAAACCTCATTATTAAGTTTTTTAGTGTTTGTGTAGTATCCTATTAATTAAATGTTTCAGATTCGTATACGTACGTAAAATGATGTTTAACGAGGTGTTATACTTCTGTTTATACTTTTGTTAATGAAGTAAATTAACAGGGATGTAAAGTGCCTGAAACCTATAATGGTTCTTTATACGTTAAAATGAATTTATTAACATTAAAGGAGAAATAATCATGAATGAAATGATACTACATAATGATGATGTACTCAAAATGCTCGATTCATTTTTACGTGAGCCCACTCCATTTTGGAATGATTTTTATTCAGATCGGAACAAGGCCATTCCGTTCTTTGAAAATATCCCGGACGAAAACTTAGTTTCCTATTTTGAACAGAATCAATCTTTTGCTAGAAAAATATTAGAGCTTGGATGCGGACCGGGGAGAAATGCCCTCTTTTTAGCGGAACAAGGGTGTGAAGTAGATGCGGTAGATTGTTCACAAAGCTCTTTAGAATGGGCGAAGGAACGGTCTGAGGAAAGAGGAGTAAAAATCAATTATATTCATAGCGATCTATTTGATTTGCAAGTGGAGGAAGGGGCATTCGACTTTGTGTATGATTCAGGCTGTTTTCACCATATTGCCCCACATAGAAGATTGAATTACGTAAGCTTAGTAGAGAAAGCATTAAAGCCTGGCGGGTATTTTGCCCTCACTTGTTTTGTGGAAGGTGGAAAATTTGGTGGGGCCAATATTTCCGACTGGGAAGTGTATCGATCAGGCAGCCTTCATGGAGGATTGGGCTATTCTGAAGAGAAACTAACGAAAATATTTAATAATTTGATCCCCGTTGAAATAAGAAGAATGAGAGATATGGGAAAAGAAGAAGGACTTTTCGGTCTTTCCGATCTTTGGGTGGGTCTGTTTCAAAAGAATATAGAATAATAGTAGCTAGGCTCCCCATACTTTTTAGGTGAATGATAGAAGGCACTTTTAATAGTGCCTTTTTTTCATACCATTTTAGTATGGATAAGTGTAACAAATTGAAAAAATAGCTCGTCATTTCAAGTTAGAATGTAATGTTTAAAAAGCGGATTATGATATCAATGATTATCCATACAGGAAATGTTCGAGCAAATATCGAAAAAGTAAAAAGCAACCAATTGGAGGGATTAAATGAAATCAACTAATGAAGTTAGAGTTAGGAAATCTACAAAAGAAGACCTAGTCTCCTTAATGGAACTTGACAATATCATTTTGAATGAAAAAAATACGCCTGTACCTGTGATTTGGACATCGGTAGAAGATTTCAGCAAGCAATCCCCGGCAGACGGAATCTTAATAAAGAAAATCATCCTCATTTGAAAAATTGCTAATAGATTAATATATTTATGGAAGGAGTTTGTAATAGGAATCAAGAATTATATAGTCGTCATTCTTTACATTTTTATAAGATCTGGAGGAAATGAACGGTGGAAGAGTTAAAGATTGGATTTCTAGCCTCCCACGGAGGAAGCAATATGCAAAGTGTCATTGATGCCTTTAAAGAGGGTGTGCTTAAAGGGAAGCCGTGTGTTGTGATAAGTAATAATTCAACTTCTCAAGCTTTACAAAGAGCAAAAAATGAGGGCATTCCGTTTTATCATGTAAGTGAAAGACAAAGTGGATCATTAGATAAGGTTGATGCTGAAATTTTATCCATTATGAAAGAGCATGACGTTAATATCATCCTACTTGTTGGCTATTTAAAAAAATTAGGGGAAAGGACGTTGCATGCCTTTAATGGGAGAATTCTCAATATACATCCCTCTTTATTACCCAAATTCGGCGGGAAAGGGATGTATGGGATGAATGTTCACAAAGCCGTGATAGCTGCAGGAGAAAGGGAAACAGGGGTGACGATTCATTTTGTGGATCGCGATTATGACAAAGGAAATATTATTAGTCAATGTAAAGTCGATATTAGCAAAACGGACACGCCCGAACTATTAGCAAAAAGGGTAATGGAAGCAGAGCATAAGTTATTAGTTAGTACATTAGTGAACATTAATAAAGGAGAAGTAGTTTAAGTAAGGATAGCAATGCTATTCAAGCAGCATGATGACTAGGCATAGTATATAAGGGAAAAGAGAATCGTTTTTAATCATTTGTAACTGAAAAGTTGCCTATGTTGATTTAAAATATACGGAATAATCGTTTTGGATGTACTATGTGCGGGAATATACCGTTAAAACACTACAAAATCAAATGATGATGAAATAAAATAGCACTTCTCGGTCTAGAGAAGTGCTCGAAGTAATTAGTTTTGGAAAAAAATGGTCATTCAATCATGATTTATTTAGCCTAATCAATTGCTATAACGGACAATTCAGTCAAAATGAATCGTTATGTTATCAGTCTAGGGAACAATTGTATTAATCAGAGTCTGTTCCGTTTGCTCCCTCGAATTTCATTCTACACACCCCTTCACCTTCTATACTAATAAGATCAATGGTAACCCTCGTCACTTTTTTACCTACCAATACTGCCGGTAGGGTGTATCCATTCCCAGGAGTGGGGTTCGGATCGAATTCAACGATTTGAGAAATGTCTCCTTTTTTTGTTTCCATTGTCACTTCAGCTGAACAAAGATCAGAAACTAGATCATCACCAAACCGGTCTGTATCGAAGGAAATCTCGGCGAGAACAGGTTGGGGTTCAATGTTTTCATACAGAACCTGAGATGGCCTTGCCTCTGTTAATTGTACTTCAATATCCCAATCCTCATTAGGTTGTTGGGTTGCTTTAATACCAAAGAAAATCACGAAGACTAACCCAAGGACTAACAAGCCGATGAGAAAAATAAGAATTCCAATTTTAAAAAAAGCACTATTTTTTGCTTTTTGAGAATTGCTCAACGATACTCCCCCTAAATTAGAAATAGAGAGAAGCGTCAGTTCAATTTTCCGCTATGTCAATAAAGAATTAACCTTGAGGAATGTTCTTTCCTATTAACAGTTATTCTTTGTACAAACTGTCTATGTCTTAATATGATTGAGTATAGGTGTATGTTCATATAGATCAAAATCCTGACGCTACCCACTGGATAGTGTATTCTGATTAGGCGGGGATGTTCCTTTGATTTGTAGTGAATAATACAAAATTCTGTGATGGAGTGACCTCGCTTTGCGAGGGACATGTTTATCACAAAGGCTATTCGAAGCTTGTAGGTGAAAGAATAATTTGTAAATGATTAGACAATCGATCCATTACCAATAAAGTTCTTTTAACACTGTCTATATATTTTGCAACAACTAATTCAATTTTTTAAAGTAGGGCAAGTTTGTATTCGAAAGGTCTCAAATACCCTATTGTTCAGCGAATTCAAATGTAATTAAATCAATGAAAATAGGCTTGAAATTCTTTTGCCGAATCTTTTTATACTAGCAAAATAGTGGACTCTTAGAAACTCAGTTTTATAAGTTCTAAACCTGGTTTCAGCTAAGGCATAACCATAAGTGTACCCCTTCATACTTAATGACTGTTTAATTCTTTCGAAATTTACTGGTCTTCACCCATTACTTATATGGGAGTATTTGTGCTATTAATTGTAGTCTACTTGACCTTATTTTTTCAGTCCAACCCCTAGTAGCCTTTTTGATAAGATGGCCGGCTCTTATTTAGGACAGTCCACATTCAAACCTTGAGAGGTTCCACATTTATTTCCTTTGAAATTATTGGCATCATCATCTTCGATATCGAAATTCTGATTATCAAAAGCACGGTTACTGAACACATCATTGTTGATAGATATGGAATTTAAGAAAATACCACTATCACCATTCTCCTTAACTGTATTTCTTATAATCATGTTGCTAGATGAATTGTCTAATCCAATACCAAAATCTTCATTCTCAATAAGGTTATTTTTCTTAATGGTGTTGCTATTCGAATCGTCTAATTCAATGCCTTTCTCCTCATTCCTAATAAGGTTATTTTCTATTATCATATTGCTAGTTGAACCGTCTAAAAAAATGCCGTCCTTTTCAAATTTTTGAACAATAAAATTCTTTACCAACACACCAGAAGCAGTGCTAGTAAGAGTGATTCCATTCCCAGTACCAATAACTCCCGTTCCATCCAATACAGGTTTCTCTTTTCCTATTCCAATTAGCTTGAGATCATCTTTATCAATAGTAACCTCTTCATTGTAAGAAGTCCCATCCTCTTTTGTTTTTACTAAAATGATATCTCCTGGAACAGCTGCATTAACTGCATCTTGAATTGTGTCTTCATCATCAGGCACCACGATAGTTTTCTCGTTAAAGAAAAAGATCCCTATCCCAATGACGACACCTAAGGTGAGAACACTTGATAAACTAAGACTTAAAACATTAACAAGTAGTATAGCCTTCAGTAATGAGGTATCAGTTTTCAATTCTTCACCTCCCTAGAAAGAACGGTTTTCAGAAATGCTGCTTATTATCTTTCAAATTTTGTCTACAAACTGAACAATTAGGAAGAGTGTAGTGACGTCAAAAATGATCCCGATAATAAGGAAGGAATTGTAGGGATTACAACCACTACATCTCATATTTTTTCGAAACCTAGGACGAGCTATGATATAGCAATAATAATGGCGTTTGGTCGTACCAGCCAACATAGGGGAGTGCCTATTCCTTTCATGCACAATTTTTTTCTTATGGAAGGGTCATTTTTGTTACCTCCTATATTTTCACATCTTTAAATCTTATGCGCCAATACAAGAAAATAACTGAATTAATCAATCATTCTGTCAACATTTTTAAAGTCATGTTTTCGAAAAAATTCAAATAGGATATTTTCAATACAGTCATCTATTGTGATTTTAATCAACGTCATCAAAGGCTTTTAAAAGGGCCAAAGCATGATGAGGTATTAAAAAGACAACTAACAATATAAGGACCGTCGCTGTTTCCCTTTGAGGCCCTACGAGTAGATTGAATTATGCTAGGAAAAGAAATGCGGACTCTGCGAGCGAACCTAGTAAGAAAATACCAAAAATAATCCTGTCTAAAACCGTAACCCAAGAGCTAAACAGGAATCTCTACAATTGTTCACCCACTCACTTATCGATGTTACCTCCTCCAAGTATCCTGTTTAGGATCTCTTCGAGAGCGTCAGAGTTGTGTCCAGGTGAATCGTGCCTTGAACAATGGAATATGGCCAATGTGTAATTGGTCACCGTATTAATAATTGAGATGGATTATCAACATAGTTCGCCACTTAGCCTTTACGTTTTTTTTTTTTGGTGGTCGAGGTCTATAAGATACAAAGCAATAGGCAGGATTCCTTCTATTTAGAAAAGGTTATCTTAGATGTAATAATTTTTTCATACACTATCTCTTCTATAAATATTGATGCATCAATTATCTAACAGTGAGGGAAAAGTTTATCAACCACTAAATGATTTGAAATTTTTTGCGTTTAATAAGGAAGGGAACTACGTTGATCTTTCAAACTCATTACATATTACAGAGCTACAACAAAGGAAAGAAGAGTTAAAAATAATTAACTCGGAAAAGATGGAATAACTCTTTCAGAGCTTAAAAATCAGCGAATGGATAAAGGTGAGGTTTTACTCTTGTATGTAAGACCGAAAGAAGAACATCTAGCTTTGGAAGGTTTCAGTTCTGCCTTAGTTAATCTAAATAAGTCCGCCTCCATTTAAGTGAAGCTTGCTATGATAGTTATTTTTCTTTCTCTATCGATAGACAAAAAAGTTGGGTTACGACAACAAATCGTTTGTAATACAGTTCATTTCAATATTCAATCGGCATAAGATGAAAAGTATACAAATAAAAAACTGAGGAGAAAAAAATGACTCTTTTAGAGGAACAATCCTGTTGGGCATGTCATGGAGTCAGAATTTTTTTGATTAAAAAGTTTGTTTTCCAATGTTTGAAAGAAAAAAGGATCACTGCTAGAGCAATGTTTGAATTGCAGTGATAGGGGGTGAAGAATTGAACACGTCCAAAGATAAATTTTCAATAACAGCACTACTTTTCACGTTTACTGGAATTCTTTTCATAGGTGTCGTGATAGTGGTAGGTATTATACTCTTTAACGAAAAAACCATCGTAGTGCCTGATGATGAAGACACAATTCAAAGTGCAGTTGATGCTGCTGTTCCAGGAGATATCATTTTAGTAAAACCAAAAGTGGATGGTACTGCTTATGAGGAAAACGTCGAGATTAAGACGGATAATATCAAGTTGATTGGGGTAGGGAAAGAGAAGCCTGTATTAGATGGGGATTTTATGACAAGTACTGGTAGAGGTATAGATCTTACTGACAGGTCTGGCGTTTTATTACAGAATTTTATTGTTCAAAACTTTGAGGATGAGGGGATTTTCTTAGACGGTTCAAATAGGAATATGATAAAAAAGAATTTTGTTACGGAAAATGTTGTTGGAATTAACTTTATCGGGTCAAATAACAACATGGTGAAAGGTAACAACTCTAATGAAAATAGCGATCAGGGGATTTTCTTAGTAGATTCAAATCAAAACATGGTAAAAGGCAATACCTTTAATGAGAATGGTCAGGGGATTTCCTTAGCCAGTTCAAATCAGAACATGATGAAAAGCAATACTGCTAATGATAATGAGAGTGATGGGATTTTCTTAGACGATTCATATAGGAACATTGTGAAAGGCAATACCTTTAATGAGAATGGTCAGGGGATTTCCTCAGCCAGATCAAATCAGAACATGATAAAAGGGAATACCGCTAATGAAAATGAGAGAGATGGGATTTTCTTAGAGGCTACTTCTATCAACAATGATTTGTTCTTTAATCGTGCGTTCGGTAATGGGGATTTAGACATCGAAGATGAAGATGACAACAATTTCAAAGGAAATAAATGTGACACGAGTGACCCCGTTGGGCTTTGTAATTGATACCAATGGCATCCTTCGGGATGTTTTTTCTTTAAACCAGTCTTATTCTTCTTAGTATATAAAACCATTGTATTGTTTATCCATTCACTTTGAATGATGGATTTGTTTATAAGCTTAATTCTCCCACTAAAAAGTTCATAAGACAATCGTATTTTGATTCTCCGAAGCTAGTCACCCGTCATACCGCGACCAATCTCTCAAGATAACGACGCCCTCAGTCGGAGCTTCTATCGGTGCTCTTTCGGAAAAGGTAGCTGCGATGACAAGTTATACTACATTCCCTTTAAGTGAAAGTCGTTGATTCTTAGTTCTTATACTTGTTGTGATTTTGTCTCGTAGAAGGGAGAGGATAATAGAGTTAAAAAAGTTACTTACATTAAAAGAAGAATGGATGGTGTTTTGTATAATGTTGGGGTTACAAGCAAGTATTAAAAACAAAGAAGGAGCGACTAACAGATCATTTTTCTGCTTATCGTTCCTTCTTATCAATGTAACCTATTAATAGACTAACAGGGGGACAGAGACACTTTTCAAATCATTTCCCTGCTTTTCTTCAATCTGAGATTTGACTCGTACTTATACCAATTATTCTTCAATAAGTTTTGCATTCCAACATAAACAGAGTTTGTTGTTCCATTATACGCACTTGGCCAAATTACAGCCGTTACTCCATCATTTGTAGAAAATGATTGGTCAGATGTTACGGAGAAATACTGCCAATCAGTTGTAACATCTACTTTTATCCCTGTTGATTCAGTATTGTGGTGGTTTTGGATTTTTATCTGTGCTTAAGAGGCTCCTTAGCTTTTAACCAAACGCCAAATATATATTGTTTGCCATCTGAAGAAATGTTTACATATTGTGATACAGCACCGTTATCATCGAGATGTTTCTGAGCTTAAGCTTACGTTAGTTTATTATTATAACTCCAGCTAGAATTTGTAAAACCTTCGATTGGAAATGGTTCTAACAGGTTAGGTTCTATTACTGTAAACAACTCCCCCTTATAAATAGCTGGAGATTGTGTTCCTCAGTCCCAAGTTAAAGTGCTACTGCAATTATTTCGATTGAGAATTTCCTGAAGGTCTCCACGAAATTGTTTTCCATAATTAGAAGGTTAAAAAAATACTACATAATTAAGTTGATTGGCATTTCCATAACTTAAATCATTTTTATCGAAAAGTATCTTATAATCGGAAGACGTAATGTATTCAGGAAGAATTATTTCATAACCAAAAATATTTGATAGTGTTTCATTATAACCATAATTAAAATGATTAGAAGGATCCATTGAGGAGGTAAAACTTACTATAATAGATTTAGGATTCCCCACCTATTTATCAAAGGTTTTCATAAACCAACTGAATTCTCCATAAGTATCCCTTATATCCATCAGTTAGCTAAGGACTCTTTCATAATATAAATCTAACTGCGGTTAATGTGCCCAAAATCATACTAGAAAAGAAGGTGCTGATTATAGAATTCTATACGCAGACCTTGTATTTGCTTGAAAGGAGAAAAGGACATGTCCAAGTAAAAAAACATTCATGAATTCGAATCCTACAAAAAGGAGAACAAAAACAAAAGATACAAACTGATTGATAAGCCTGTTGGTTGGTGATTATCTAAAATGGAAAGTAAAAAAATCCCTGCTTCCACAGGGCAGTGAAACGAAATGAATTAACGCAATGCTCAACTAATAAAGAATCTGACATTAAGAAGATAAATTTCTTTTTAGTATGTATTACTCTTATTGTGTTATCAAAAACAGTACCCTTGCAAGGACAAAAAGATCCCGACTAAAAAAGAAAGTCGAGATCTTTTAATCAAACTATGTTCTGAATGAAAGGGACACTAGATACTTCCTCGTCAAGAACAGGATCATCTACGACCTCAATTGTACCGATAATGATTCCTAAAGCAATTGCCACGGCACCTATTGCGATGAATGGACCTAGAAAACATAAACAGTTATCTTTCTTCTTAAGCAAGAAGATAACTGCAAAAGCAGCAGAAAAAAAGAGAATGAGAAGTAGAACTGTGACTAGTAAAAAGAATACAATTTCAGATTCTATATTTTTCACCCCCTTGCTATAGTTTATGAAACAGAGGTTTCATTTAATAAATATGATGTTGATAGCATGGGAAGAACAAAAAAATACGTAATGAATCAAAGATGTTGAGAGTATACAAAAAATACTATAAATCAAAGCTATTCAATCGATGTGACAAAAAAGAATAAGTGAGGAGTTTTTAATGGAAATTGACCTTGAAGAAATTGATTTTCTTTGTCCTAATGAGTTAATAAAGGAGATTTATTTCATAAAGGATTGAAGTCTTACATACAGATATTCGAACAAATGACCTCACATACAAATATAAGTAGAAAAGGTTTTTGTGAAATATCCAAAAGGGTAAAAGACGGGGAAGTCACAATTTTCAAAACAAATATTGCCAATAACCGTTTGGATAAGGGTTGTTGGTTTGTAGCAAAGACGCGTTCCATGAACGAAGTGCTACTCAGTGGTAGGTAACAGAATAAGGATAAGGACTGTAAAAATTAATAATAATGTTGAGTTTTATATTATAGGTATTTGAGAAATGTATAATAGCTCTTAAAAAGAAAATGGTGAAAAGAACTCTGATAACAAAAAAATTACGGAAATTCCTCGGGTTTAAATATTATAATGAAATAGATTTATTATATGATGGAGGTAGTGCAACATGATAAAAGGAATTAATCATTTTTTATTTTCAGTAAACGATTTAGAAACATCGATTGCATTTTATCAACAAGTGTTTGATGCAAAGCTATTAGTCAAAGGGAGGAAAACGGCTTATTTTGATTTGAATGGAATGTGGTTAGCCCTCAATGAAGAAAAAGATATCCCACGTAACGAGATTCAACATTCATACACGCATATTGCTTTCTCTATCGATGAAGCAGATTTTTTGAAAATGAGGGAGAAATTAAAGAAGCTTGACGTAAATATTCTACCAGGTCGAAAAAGAGATGAACAAGATAGACAATCCATTTATTTTACCAACCCAGACGGCCATAAATTTGAGTTTCACACTGGAACATTAGCAGATCGATTGCAATATTATAAAAAGGACAAGCAGCATATGACGTTTTTTTCATAAGAATGAGAAAATGGCAAGAAGTTCCTGAAGGGAATGGGCTCAGTTTATTAAAAGTAGTATATGGTCATTAAATATTCGTATCTTTTGATATTGTGTACATAACGATGAAGAATTTCAGTTTATCGCAAAGCAAAGGGACTGTAGAATACAATAGAGTTCTATTATTTTTGACTATCAAAGCGAAGAGGGGTAAAATCTTCACATAGCACTTTACATAAAAGTAGTTGTAACAATGGAAGGGAAGAAAAAAATGAAGATTTTAGAACATACAGTTGAAAAGCTTGAAGATCCGACAGGAATATTAATTGGCGATCGTTATGAATTTTTCCTTACGATTGAAGTGCCTGAAGAAGATGAGCTTTTCTCAGAGCATGGGTTATATATGAGAGCCATTGTTGCTGTCGAAGAGAATGCCTCTCGATTGGTTCAATATCAAATTTATGAAAGAACAACGGAGAAGTATCTTGATTTTGCATTAGAAGAAGCAGAAGAAAACATGGTACTTGAATATTGTCAACAACATATGGAGTAATCTGTAGGTTAAAACAATAGAAAAGCCAGGAATCCTTTTGGGAATTCCTGGCTTTTTATATGTAATGTAAAGATGGTATGCCTCTATCTACATGATATTAAAAAATGAAATATAAGTCTATAACTTTTTTTAAGGGTATGGAAAAATAAGAGTGTGCACATAAACGTAACGTTACGGCCAAAATAGAAAAGAGGGCGTAAAATGAAAAGAACAATGACAACAGATGATGCGATAAAAAGATGGAACCAACATGCAGAAAGCTTCATCTCAAGCTATACGGAGCATGGGGATATTCATCGAGAGGTGTTCTTAAATCCAACCATTTTTTCCTTACTTGGAGATGTAAACGGTAAAAGAGTATTGGATGCAGGCTGTGGTGAGGGCTATTTAAGTAGACTATTGGCGGAAAAAGGAGCAATCGTAACGGCTGTTGACTATGCTCAAAAGATGATTGAAATGGCGAAGCAGAGAACGTCGAGTGATGCGCCTATTCATTATCGACAAGGAAACTGTGAGCAGCTGAGTTTTTTGGCAGATGCCCAATTTGATACGATTGTTTCAAATATGGTTCTTCAAGACTTAGAAGACTACGAGGCTGCTTTAAGGGAAATGCACCGCCTTTTAACAGATGGTGGAGTTTGCATCTTTTCGATTTTGCACCCTTGCTTTATTACGCCTAACAGTGGGTGGGTACGAAATGAGAAGGGAGAAAGACAATTTTGGAAAGTGCACCGATATTTCTATGAAGGTGTCTATGACCAAAACTTTCCAGTTCATCATAAGGAAAAAATCGTATACTATCATCGAACGCTAACGAGCTATATGAAAGCAATACAGCAAGCAGGCTTCACCTTGTCAGCCGTTGTGGAACCGGTCCCTTCTGATGAAATGTTAGCGAGGTATCCTCTATTTGAGGAAGACTTACATTGTGCGGATTTTATCGTATTTAAATTAACAAAATAAAAGCTGAAGAGGAAAAGTGTCACCTCCCAATTATGATAATGAAAGAATTTAATAAGGTAATATTCTATCTTTTACAGAATGAAAGAAGAAGCTTCAATAGCTTCTCCTTTTTTTATGGCTCTTCTCGACAGGAAATTATTAAAGGAACTTGGTTCAGATACATAGTCCGGGAGGGTTACTGCTCTCACATCGATTGCCATCAAAGATGTTATTTATATTGGCAGAAATAAGGTCAAAAGGTTCATTTAGTTTTAATTTATTGAACCGGATTACGTTGTCCATGGTGATAGCAGATACAAAAATACCCCCATTGATGTCGTTTTTGCGGACGATATTTGAATCAATTACATTTTCTCCAAAGAAAAACAGTTGAATCCCAGTATCATTGTCCCAAACTATGTTTTCAATAATCGTATTATTATTGAAGATAACAAAGATACCTATAGCACCATTTCGCAATGACGAGCTTCCGAACAGAGTAGTAAATGCTAGTAAGATGATGCCGAAGCTATTATTTTCTTTAATTTCGCTACTAATCAACTTGTTATTATTTGAGACGGAGAAAAAACCAAATTCATTGTTTTGCATGATGCATTGGTAGATAAAGTTATGCTCTCCGCTATTTATCGTCATTCCAAAATCATTTTGTCGGGATGTACACCGTATACATAGATTATTTTGACCATTAAGTTCAAATCCTTCCGTATTTATCCCCATATTTAAGACGGACTCAATATCTTTTAATATATTACTATCCGAATTAATTTGAACCCCTCCTAAAGCAAATCCTTGAACAGTCAATCCTTGGATGGACGTTCGGTCAGCTAACACAATAATGCCAAAGCTTCCAAGTGGTGCTCCTGCAATGATGGATTCTCCAATCCCTTCTCCGAAAATTTTCAGCCGAGGTTTATTATTGGGTACAACAAACCCATCAAACGTACCATCTAATAGTTGAATACTATCACCTGGACTAGCAAAATTAATTGCATCTTGTACAGTTAGAAAATCGGTCGGAACGACGTGAATTGCCATCTAGCATTCCTCCTTTCAAAAATAGATTTACTATAGTATATGAAAAGAGGACAAGTTGTGCTTGTATGAATAACTAAGCATTATGGATGATAATGGATATGATGCCGTCATCATGTAAAACAGCTGAAGAGTAGGATACGGTAATCATCCTTTATTTTTCGGAGGACTTATAGAGAGAATCTATTAAGATGAAAAAAATGTAAATCAAACCTTGAACTACATAACGGTATATGGTAAATTAAAACTAACTTGTAATACAAAGTAGTTCTTTATTATTTTTTTGTGTAACTACCTTGTATTACAACTTAGTTGTAGAAAGGGGGGGATGTATTGTCTTCAAGTCAAATACTAAAGGGAATTTTAGAAGGCTGCCTTCTATCGATTATTGGCAAAGGTGAAACCTATGGATATGAATTAATGGAAAAATTAAATACCTTCGGATTTACGATGGTTAGTGAAGGAAGTATTTATCCACTATTGCTTCGAATGAGAAAAGAGGGATTAGTATCGACTTTTCAAAAGGCACTTCCATCTGGAGGTCCAAAGCGAAAATATTATACTTTAACGAACAAGGGGAGAGATGAGCTGGAAGAGTTTAAAAGAAATTGGAAGGCTATTTCAGGTAGTGTAAATAACGTATTGGGGGAGGGGAAGGAATGATTATAAATCTATCCAAAGAAAGCAGCGATTTTTTAGTAAGCTTAAGGATGTATTTAGTTTCAAGCGGGAAAAATGAAAGAGAAATTGAGGAGGTTATTGATGAATTAGAAGATCATTTATTTGAAGCCGAAAAAAACAACAAAAACGTAGACGAAATCATTGGAATAACGCCAAAGGAATATATGGAGCAAATAGCGGGTGAGATGCCTATAGATTTTAGAGGTGTGCTAAAAACGATTTTTCTAATTTGTTTAGGAGCCTTTTCTTACATTTTAATGGGAGATGCCCTAACAGGAGGTTTATCCTATTCATTAATACAGTTAATAGGGTATCCGTTGATTTTATTATCGTTTTTGTCTCTTATTGTGGTTTCATTTAAGTATTTAGCAAGTAACAACGTCTCGAAAATAAAAGAATGGGTAATATTTGGGGTTAATGGGATTACTCCATTGCTTTTATTTTTAGCGTTATTGTTTTTCAATGGAACCTATAATTCGCCAACTATTCAGTTTGGGGGTAATTGGAATGTTATAGCCATCGTATTTTGTATTCTTGTTTTCGTTGGAATGTCGATTTCGGGCAAATCCTGGATCTGGATTATCCTCCCTATTCTCTTATATGTTCCAGAGATTCTTATAAACATGACCAACATTCCGACTAACACGAAGGTAATAATAGGAGGAATAGGTTCACAAGTATGTATTGCCCTTTACTTACTTTACTTTTTTATAAAAGAAAAGAAAAAGGAGAAAAAACATAATTAAATAGGTGGTCTTTCAGAAAGGGTGCTTTTCTATGATAGAAAAGCACCCTTTCTTGAACCTATGCAGCGGAAAATGTAATCAATGAAAATACTAAAAAAATAATGAGGGAATAAAGTTCATAAGAAACTAGAAGGAAAAGGAAAATTATTGTATCAGCAGCACACGAACGTTTTAAGGGTGAAGCGTTCTTGCAAAAGTGACTTTATAAAGTCTCAAATTAGAGAGTTAACTTGATAAAGAGAAGCATTTTTCATTGACTACGCTAGAAGCATGGAAATGAAAAAATCTTCAAAGCGAAATGGAGAAGGTCAATAAATGTCTTCTAATAGAATCTAAATAATAGAGGATTCATGACTTCTTCGTTAATCTTTTACTTGTATATTCGTTCGTCTATTTTCATATACTTACTAAAAATGTACGGTATAGAAGGGAGTTTATGCATGACTACCTCATTATTTGTATTAATCATTGTTATAATTTTACTAATCTCACTGATTATGTTCATCACTTGGAGAGAGAGAACTAGAATGACAAAGATGACAGGTATGATGATTGCCATGGTTGTAGGGATGATGACGGGATTGTTAGGAGGGGTGATAGTTGGAATCCTTCTTAATGGACAACTGTTTTTTTCTACTGTAATTAGTATGGGTATAGGAATGATTATTGGTTTTATGTTGGGGTTGCCTACAAGTGTCTTATCTGTGTTAGATGGTATGTTATCGGGACTAATGGGTGGGATGATGGGTGCTATGCTTGGTGAAATGATTCCCTTAAAATATTGGGACAGCATGATATACGTAATGTTTGTACTGTTTATTGGCTTTATGCTGACATTAATTTATTTTATTCAAGAAGAAACGATGCAGAAAGAGGACAAAACTCACTTGTCATTTATCCGTCATCCTATTTTTCTTATCGTAACCTTTTTCATATTTTTTTACTTTTATAGCCAACTTGGTTTCATAGTCGACCCCTCAGGAATGAATCCTCCTTCTCATAGTCTGTCTTTTTATCCGTCATATCTTTTAAAAAATTGATTTATTAAGGTAAGAACGAAGAACGACATTGGACGAGAGAAGGAATAGCCTATAATTAAAAGGTTATACTGTTGAGGTCATATTTAGTGAAAGAATAACCAAATATAAAGAGGTAGTAGGTTAAGAATTCTTCTAATATAAGAACAACTTCATTTAAGTTATCATATATGAATATGGAAATGAGCGTTTACTTCATTCATGAATTGCTCTAAAGCAGGAGGAAAATAACGATTTTTCCGGTATATTAAATAAATTGGTTTTTGTTTAAATTCAACCCCATTAACATTCAATAGCTGTACATGTTTATCCTCGAAAATGTCAGAGCCTGTAGATATAGGAAGAAAAGCAGCGCCCATGCCCATTTCAACAAATTTAATAATCAGTTCTATGTGATCAATTTCCATCTTAACTGAAAGAGAGATTCCATTCTCTTCAAGCGTTTCCTCAATAAAATCCATTAATTTTGTTCCTTTTTTAAAGGTAATAAAGGAAAGCTTCTCTAAGTCCTTAATATTGATCGTGTCAAGTCCTGAAAAAATGCTATTTTTAGAAACAATTAACTTTATGTTTGAATGAATTCCTAATTGAATAGTATTTATATTTTCAAACGATGAATGTTTAGTATCGACGAAACCAAAGTCAATGACGTATTGGTCTACTAGACGATATAGATCATTTGAGGGTCCAATTTCGTTAATAGAATACGTAACTTTCGGGTATAATTGGCTAAATTTTAATAATAATGGTGGTAAAGACGTTAACAAAATCTGAAAACCCCCTCCAATTCGAATGTGTCCAAAATGAGGTTGGTTATATAATGTAATTTCCCCACGTATCTCATCATACATATTTAGTAGTGTCTTTGTTTGATCATACATTTTTCTTCCAATGGGATTCAACATTAGCTTTTTTCCTTCACGATCAAACAGTTTTACTCCAAAATCTTGTTCAAGCTTTTGTATTCTTACTGTTAAATTCGGTTGATTTGTATGTAGCTTTCTTGCTGCACTAGATAATGACCCACACTCTACAACAGCTTTAAAAGATTCTAATAATTCAATCATTTCTTCCACCACTTATATATAATTTTTATATATATTATAAATAATATATATTTTACATATATTATACCTGCTAATAGAATGGAATTAAATAGTTTAGGAGGTAAAATATGAGAAGTGATATAAGGGTGACATTCATGGTATTATTTTCTATGATATTTTTGGTTGTTGCGTGTAGCAATAAAGAGACGGAAGATAACCTATCAGATGGAATAAAAAAAGATTCTGATTTAGCAGGAGAGAAAAATCAAACAGAAGAGGAACTAATAGCTATTCCAACAAAAATGGAAGAAATCTTACAGTACTGGCCAGCAGAGGAATGGAAGAGAACGTCACCTGAAAGTGTAGGGATGGATTCAGCTTTATTACAGGATATGTTTGACTTTATAGAGAAAGAAAACATACCAATGGAAGGTTTGCTTGTAGTGAAAGATGGTTATATTGTGGCAGAAAAATATGGGGGAGAGTATAACCAAGAAGTACTTCATCCAATTTATTCAGTTACAAAAAGCATAACATCTGCTTTAGTAGGGGTCGCAATTGAACAAGGCAAAATTAATAGTGTAGACGATAAAGTATTAAATTATCTCGACGATGCCAAGATAGAAAACAAGAATAACTGGGTAGAAGGACTATCTATTAAACGATTGTTAACAATGAGATCTGGAATAGACTTTCCTGAACAAACAAAAAGAGGCTTTTATCAATCTGATACATGGAATCAATTTATGCAAGCAGAAGATCCAGCATATTTTATCATGAATCGTCCTATCAGAAAAGAACCGGACTTCTGGAACTATAGCACAGGTGACGCTCGAGTTGTATCAAAAGTTGTACAAGTGGCTACTGGACAAAGTCTATCCGATTTTGCTCGAATCCATTTGTTTAAACCGATGGGAATTACAGATGTAGAATGGCCAGTAGATCAATCAGGCACTTCATATGGTGGAACAGGGATAATGATGAAACCGAGAGACATAGCAAAGATTGGCTATTTATATTTAAGAAATGGTCGTTGGGAAGACAAGCAAATTTTCCCTAAAGGATGGGTTGATGAAAGTACAAAACCGTACGGTGATACCAATCAAAACTTTGATGGGGATAAGTATGGATATTTTCTTTGGTTAAAATCTATCCTAGGATTCAATACCTTTAGAGGTATGGGATTATATGGGCAGTATATGGTGATTGTTCCTGATCTCAATCTAGTTGTAGTTCAAACATCAAGTGGAATGGACGTAGATCCCCTTTTAGAAAAATATATTATTCCTTCAATAAGGTAAATGCTAATAAAGTTTTTGGAAAAATTAAACCAAAAAAATCGTTATAAAGAATCAGAAGATAGAAAGCAAAAAAAACTTAGTTTCTTTGTATATATTTTACCACCGAATACACTCTTTAAACACAGTATGCTGAATGAAGACCTTGATTACATAAGTATGGTTGGAAATATAGTAAATAGGAATGCCAAAGAGTGTTTTACAAACAACCGTTCTATTTGTATCAAACTAAATATTGTAGAATATTGAAAACAAGATTTATTATATAAAAGGAAATAATAATAGTATCATCCAAAATTAGTAAAAGAAGATACAGATTGAGAAGGTTAATGAAGAATTTATCTTCTATAATTTTTTCAATGATTTATAAAGAGTCTATGTGAGGAGGGGTATTCTTGCTTTTAGAAGAATATAAGAAAAGAGCTTCATTGGAAGAAGACTGGGCACCAGGGTGGGATGCAATAGATGAAGTGTTTCAGAAACTATATGCTGATCAGGAACCTGCACACTATGCAACTGAGATCCATAAGCGTTCTCTTTTTGGAGGAGAGGAATTTTTAGATGGTTTTAGCATTTATCAATCTTCAAATGGGTACAAACATCTATTAACGTATGGGATGACGGAGCTCTACACAAATGAAGAATCTTTTGGTGGTGAATGGAGTCGTTGGGGCTATGAAATGACGATTAAACTAAAAGCGGATTCAATTGAAGATTGTTTATGGGCAGCAGATATGCTATCTAATCTTGCTCGTTATACGTATACAAAAGAAAAATTTTTTGAACCAATGCAATATGTTGCTGGAAATGGAACTTCCCTTCATATTGGGAAAGAGTCTGCTATTACTGCGCTACTAATTGTTCAGGATACAGAGGCAGAAGGAACTGATACAGTTCATGGGAGAGTAGATTTTCTGCAATTAGTTGGAATAACTCAACGAGAATTGCAAGTTGTAAAAGACGACTCTAGAAAAGTTAACCTCCTTATTGAGAAGATGAGAAAGATAATCCGTATTTAATAACAGACATGGAACGGATACATTCCTATTTATAATCGTATTAATCGGCGAGGCACTGGATGTTACATGTGTAGTGTAGAAACAGAGCTATGCTTGGAGAATGGAGAGAGGAATAACAGTTAGCTATGGAGTATTTTCAAAATAGTATTTTAATTGGAATAGCCGGAGGTTCCGGAAGTGGCAAAACTACTTTTTGTAATAAATTAGCAAGTTCGTTAAAGGGGGCTAACGTTAAAGCCATCTCAACAGATCATTATTTTCATAAAGTAAAGCCTAAAGCTAACGCCCCATATAATGGGAGACTATATGATGACTATGATCATCCTACGTCAGTGGATATCGTAAGACTGTGCAACGATATTAAAGAAGTATGTTCTTCTCAAAAGTATAATGTAGTAATTATCGAAGGGTTAATGGTCTTATATTTTGAAGAAATTAGAAAGCAACTAGATTTAAAAGTTTTCATAGATTGCCCGTCAGATGAGAGATTGGTAAGGAGATTAAAAAGAGACATAAGTGAAGAGACGTTTGATGAAATCACATCAGAATATCTAGATCTTGTAAGACACCGCTATAACGAGTTTATTGAACCGACAAAATGGTTTGCAGATGTAATAATAAACGGTTCTAACCCATCACATAAATCAATAGATGTTGTTCGAAAATGGGTGCTAAACGAAGCAAATACTTTCCCTATTAAAAGTGGGTGACTTGTATTTTCATTATAGAAGCTTTATCTTTGTAGCTTATATATTAGAGTGATTCATAAATACAAATATTCTCCGAAATGAAACTAGTTAGTGATTATAATCGTATATCTCATGTATGGATTGTACACTACATTCGATAATTTCTAGATAGGAGATGAATTGTATGAAAAATCTTACTCTATTAGGAAAAGTAAACGTTGGATTAGGAATAATTTTTTTCATTATTGGGATATCCTTGTTTATACAAAAATTTAACGGGGCTTTTATTTATAAGGAGCAACACCTATCACTATCCTTTATTTTTCTTGCACTTACTCTATTTTGTGCCTCATTTTTTACCACAAAGGATAAAGAATAAACTATCCGTAAATTCAACTGTTGGATGTTTTAATGTTTGACAGGACGCGAAGAAAGCAATTGTTCAACTCCACTATTGTCCAATAACCAATCAAGGTAGTTAGCCATCTAACTTGAATTGTTCCTTCCTTCAAACTCTTTAGGCAGATCTGCATAGGTGAAAATGTTGAGCGTTAGTATTGGCAAATGCCCATCCTTTTCTAGCAACAATTTAAACTGATAAAATGATATGAATAGTATATTTATAGAAAAAAAGAGAATTTATTTATGTTATTGTAGGTTCAGGCAGGTTATAAATAGGAATCGTTACGAGGGAACGTCGTTAAGGCGTTCCTGTTATGTTGAATGGAAAAGGGGAATTTTATTGACTAATGTTAAGGTTAAATTGAAAGAATTGAGTTCAGAAAATTGGTATGAATGTTGTCTATTAGATGTATCAGTAGACCAAAGGAGTTATATTGAATCAAATGCAATTTCGATCGCTCAATCAAAATTTGAACCAACGTTAAAGCCTTATGCAATCTATTTTGAAGAAAAGATAGTTGGTTTTTTGATGTTTAATTCTGTCCAAGAAGAACTAAATGGAAATTGGGGCTATTGGATATATCGAATAATGGTTGATAAACGTTATCAAGGTAAGGGCATAGGAAAAGTAGCGACAAAGTTAATGATGTTGGAGATGGCTAAATTACTAGATGCGGATACGATTGTAGTAGGCTATCACCCAGAGAATAATGCTGCTCATCAATTGTATTCAAGCTTAGGGTTTGTTGATTATGGTGATACGCTCGGCAAAGAAAAAGTTGTGGTGAAAAAGGTTAAGAACGAGAGAAGATAAGACAAGAAATTAAGTTTCTTGTCACTGATTTTTTTATAGACATGAACAGGAGAATCTAGAGGGAGTTACATTGATTCATCACGTCCTTAGCTGTAGGAAGGATAGAGTTAATTTTATCTTCAAATTTAATAGAAACGATTAATGCCGGACAAAAGCTGCTCACTTCTATAAAGAAGAATCATCATGATGTTTATTTATAAAGCTATCTGAGCTACTCTCTGAACCTCGAATATGTCACTCTGTTGAATATAGAGCCATCTAAAAGTAAGGTTGAGCTACAAAAAAGGTAAACAGAAGGTCTTTTATTGGTAGAAGGTACGTAAAGTTACTGGTTAACATAATTTCGAGTTTTAAGAGCATAATTGAATCAGTTAATTTAAAGTGAGGGGAATTATATTTGGTAAAGGCAAAGCTTCCACGTGTTATTGCAATAGCTGGGGTTTCTGGAGGAGGAAAAACAACCGTTGCAAAAAAATTAACAGCAAAATTACAAAAGGCTAACGTTCTTTATTTTGATGACTATCAGTTTGAAGGCCCTGAAGACATAATTGATTGGGTGGATAGAGGAGCAAATTATAATGAATGGAATTTAAGTCCATTAATTAGTGATATTAACACATTAAGGGATCAACAATTAGACTATATCGTGCTTGACTTTCCATTTTCTTATAAAAACTCGGCAATAAGTCCAATAATTGATTTTACAATATTTATTGATACACCATTAGATATAGCACTGGCACGCCGTGTAAGAAGGGATTTTAACAATTGTTCGAACGAAAAGATATTGTTGGAAATGGAGAACTACATATTGCAAGGAAGAAGGGGCTATGTTGAAATGCTAACATCAATAAAACCGAATTCAGACTTTATTGTTGACGGAACACAATCTGTTTCTACTATTGTTGAAAGCATATTAATTGAAATATCGAGCTGTTAAAACAGTCCATTTTTCAATATCATATAGCTAGAGAGGCTTTCTCAAAGACCCTCTATTAAGAAATAAGTAGATACATATAAAATACGCCTCTGTTAGTCCATACAATAAAAGAAGAAAATGGTTCAGTAACAATCGCTTGAAGTTGTAGGACTGTATTATTATTTAATAGAAATTTGATTATTGATAGGTGAGGCAAACGGAATGGAGTGAATTGAAATGGAATCTAAATTAATTATCATTCGAGGAAATTCCGGAAGCGGAAAAACAACGATAGCGAAAAAGCTTCAAGAACAATTTGGACAAGGGACTCTTTTAGTTTCTCAAGATGCTGTTCGACGTGATATGTTGAACGTTCAAGATAGAAAAGGAAATCTTTCTCACGATTTAATTCGCCAAATCACAGAGTATGGTAGAGATAAATGTGAGTTTGTGATTGTTGAAGGAATTTTAAATAAACAACGTTACGGTGAAATGCTACAATATTTAATTGAGTTTTATAAAGGAAAGGCGTATACCTACTATTTTGATCTATCCTTCGAGAAAACAGTGGAGCGTCATCAAACTCGCTCAAAGAAAAAGGAGTTTGGAGAAGATTCTTTACGAGCTTGGTGGAATCCAAAAGACTACCTTGGCGTGGATGGCGAAACGATGTTGACGAATGATATGACACAATCAGATATATTGAACCTGATTTTAAAGCAAATAGAAGAGAGTGTTGAAGAAACAGAACCAGCTGTATCAGATAGTGAAGGAAGTAAGGAGAGTATCTGACTACTGGAAGGTTTTTTGTGCATTCCGTAATGAATGAAAAAAATTTGGAGTTGCTTTAAGTATCAAAAATGGAGACATCGTTAACAATCAATTTTTTCATTGGGGTTCTCCAATGTAGCTACGAACATGAATACTTTATTAAAGACGGCATACTCTTTACCCCATAAACCATGAATGAAATCAACTATTTTTTAACAGATGAAAAAATAGTTGGATCATCTATATCAAGCAGTCTCCTGGAAAGTATGAACTACCATTACAAGAAGGGGAGAAAATATATACGTATCTTTATTATGGGAAAAGGTTGGGTTAACCCGACCTTTTTTGCATTTATTATATAAAAAAACATCAATATTACCTTGATGTTGCCCTTTCCCGATGAATTAAGCTTACTATAAAGGAGGGGGAAAAATTGAGGAATATACTAACTCAAATATTTGATCCAAAATCTGATATGAAAAATTTAATCTTAATTTCATTTGGAAGCATTGTGTCGTTATTTGGATCATTTGTTTTTTCATTTGCTATTAGTTTGTACGTATTGACAATGACCGGTTCGGCGTTTTCATTTGCAACAAACTTACTATTATCCATCATACCAACCATACTATTAGGACCTGTAGCTGGAGTTATGACAGATCGGTTGAACCGAAAATTCATACTAGTCTTTAGTGATGTATTAAGTGGAGCGTTGCTTCTTGTTTTATACATCATTAGTCTTTATGAACTTCATTTGTATTCGATTTATGTAATGACATTTTTATTAAATGTCATAGGCACCTTTGCTAGTGTGAGCATAGAATCATCTAAACCGAATATTGTTGATGAAAAAAATTTAATAAAGATCAATGCTATCACAAGAATGACCTTTTCACTATCATATACTTTAGGGCCAATTATAGGAGGAATGGCCTTTGCCTTTGTTGATATACAAACCTTTATTTTAATAAATGCTATCTCCTTTTTCATTGCAAGTATAAGTGAATGCTTTATCAATTTCCGATTCAATGAAAAAAATTCTCACCAGAAAGAGAAGCACCACTTTCTCCTAGAGTTGAAAGAAGGTTTTTCGTATATCTTCTCACAAAAAAAAATACGGGGCATTATCGTCCTTTCAATCCTTGTTAACTTCTTTATCACTTTATCATCAACGATTCCAGTCCCTTATATTATTACAAATGTTTTAAAGCTACCTTCATTGTCCTTCGGAATCATTGAAGCTGCATTTCCACTCGGTATGCTCATTGGATCTATTTTCATAGGGAAATTTATCTCAATGATAAATGTCCATAAGTTTTTAATCCTTATGACGATGATCATTTCTAGTTTAACAATCCTAATTAGTGGACCATTACTCTTTAATCAAACGTATCACCTTATTTTTTATACAATCTTTTATTGCTTACTAAATGTAGGCTTTGGGATTTCTTCTTCATTTGTTGATATCCCTATCATAACGATGATTCAACGAATGGTACCTGACCAGTTAAGAGGAAGAGTTATTAGTACTGGTTTAACGATTGTTAAGGCTATTGTACCGATCGCTATGATACTCTCTGGTTCATTACTTACTATCCTTTCACCTTTTTGGCTGCCTTTAATCGGTGGATTAACATTGCTAAGCATAAGTATATATATGTATTTTACTAAGGAAATCCGAGCCATATCGTTGAGAGATGCAACCCATAAAGCTGAAACGTCTTAATTCTCATACCAAATATACAAGTAGAATGAGCTTGGTCGTTTTTCAGTTCAAGGTACAATGATAGTGATGTATTTACCGAAACAATGTGTTTATAGAACATAATATTTTTTTACGTTCATAAAATGTAAAAATGTAATGCTCAAAATGAGGTGAGAATGTGGGTGTTTCAAAACGAAACAATTTTTTGTTGGTTCTCATTGTTTTTGTCACGCTCTTAATATTAGTTACTCTCACTCTAATTGGGATGATGATTATTAACGAAAAAACGATCGTTGTACCTGATGAAGTTGAAAACATTAATGATGCAGTTGGTATGGCTGATCCTGGAGATATTATTTTGGTTAAGGACAAAGGTGCACCATATGAAGAAAACGTCACTATAAGTACAAAGGCAATTAAGCTCATTGGGGTAGGAAAGGATCAACCCACGCTTGATGGAGCAAATGTTCTAGGTGATGGGATCATAATTGAAAATACTACAGGAGTGAGGGTAAATAATTTTAAGATCCAAAATTATGCGATTGGTGTCAGATTAGACAGTTCAGATAAAAATATCATTAAAGAGAATATTATTAATGACAATAGTCTTGAAGGGATTTTTTTAAATAGCTCAGATAAAAATAGGATTGACGGAAACACTGTGAATGATAATATGCGTCATGGGTATATTTCATCAGATTCAAATAGCAACATAATTGTAGGGAATTATATCAGGGGGAATATTCTTGATGAGGGCATTCACGTTATTCGATCATTTCGTAGTATAATTAAAAAAAACACGGTTAATAGTAATGGGTCAGTAGGGATTGAAATAGATAGCTCAAATTTCAATAAGGTTATAAGAAATGACGTAAATAATAACACTGTGAATGGGATTTTCATTAATGAGTCAAATTTTAGTAGGGTCAATCGCAATTTCGTGAACATGAATACGGAAAACGGGATTTTGCTTGATGCTAATTCTAAAATTAATAACATTTTCTTTAATCAAGCATTCAATAATGGAGATGGTAATGTTTCTTTCGATATCCTAGATGAGGATGATAATCATTTTAAAGGAAATAAATGTGGTACGAGTGATCCATTGGGTCTTTGTCATTAATCCTTCGAAGCATCCTTCGGGGTGTTTTTTTGTATTCATATATATTCCCCTTTTTTGTACATATAGTTTTTATTTTGACAAGGTAGGACATCTAGGTGTCGGATAAAGTAAAGTACTTAAAAGGAAAACAAGGGTAGTGTCTACATGCTCCTCCTTTTTGATGTATTCTTTTTACAAGATCATTTATGTAGATTCCATATAGGAATGAACGACAGAGGCGAATGGAACTATGACTCAGCCAAGTAGAAACAAATTGCTACCTCTAAACGATAGGGAGTACGCAAAAATACTTGGACACAGCGGTATGACTGAAGTAACCGTGAATCAAGTGGTTGAACAGATTGGTGATAATGAACGAACTCATTTTCTTAATACAGGGTAAGAATGAGCTTGAAGACAAGCTTATAGAGAACTTTCTGAATCGATACTTGATAAGCAGAGAAAATTTTTTCTACTGTTCAGGAGGAACAAGAAGGAACATAGTGGATTCAACAATGGAAGCGCATTCAATTAAATTAACAATTCAGAAAAATAAGAATATTAACTTGACCTTTACTGTGAAGGGGAGTAATATTGCCTCATAAATCACTCTTTTCACTTGAAAATTACATGCTTTTGCTTGTTAAAAACAAGGAGGATTGGTCGAAGGTGCATAGCTTATCGATTGGGCTTTTAGGGTTAGGAACGGTCGGAAGTGGGGTTGTAAAGGTCATTGAAAATCACCAAGATAAGCTGATTCATCAAGTAGGTTGTCCTGTGAAAATAAAAAAAGTACTAGTGCAGGACATCGAGAAAGAACGAGAGGTTCAAGTAGATTCCACTATGTTAACGGTGGACCCAGCAGAAGTACTACTCGATCCAGAGATTGATATTATTGTGGAAGTAATGGGAGGAGTCGAGGAGACAAAGAAGCACCTTATTCAGGCATTACAACAGAAGAAACATGTTGTTACGGCTAATAAGGACTTAATGGCGCTATATGGCCCAGAGTTGTTAGCAGCCGCGGCAAACTATCAATGTGATTTGTTTTATGAAGCAAGTGTTGCAGGCGGAATTCCTATTTTAAGGAGTTTAGTAGAGGGGCTTGCTTCTGATCGAATTGCCAAAATGATGGGTATTGTGAATGGCACAACGAATTTTATCTTAACAAAAATGTCAAAGGAAGGACGTTCCTATGATGATGTGCTAACAGAAGCTCAACGGCTTGGTTTTGCGGAAGCAAATCCAGCTGCAGACGTTGAAGGTCTTGATGCAGCGCGGAAAATGGCGATTCTGTCAACACTTGGCTTTTCAATGGAGATAAAGTTAGATGATGTGAAAGTAAAAGGGATTACAGAAATAACCGGGGAAGATATCCGCTACGGCAAACAGTTCGGGTATACGATGAAGCTAATCGGATATGCGCATAGAGATCAGGATGCGGTTGAAGTGAGTGTGCTACCAACTTTGATTTCAAACGCTCATCCATTAGCATCTGTAAATGATGAATACAATGCTATCTATGTGTACGGAGAAGCTGTTGGAGAGACGATGTTTTATGGGCCTGGTGCAGGGAGCTTACCTACAGCGACGGCAGTCGTATCTGATTTAGTTGGAGTTATGAAGAATATGCGTCTTGGTGTAAATGGGAAAAGTTCTGTAAATCCACAATATCAAAAGCATTTAAAGTCAGATGATGAAATTTATTCTAAATATTTTATCCGGTTTTGTATTCATGACGGAGTGGGCGTGATGACAAAAGTAACGTCAATTTTTGCAACATACGACGTTAGCCTAGAAAAAGTGCTTCAACATCCATTAGCGGAAGAAAAAGCCGAAATTATTTTAGTCACACATCGGGCATCACGGGAAAATTTTCGTACGGTTATGACGGAGCTTCGAGAGGTACCAGCAGTCGTGAAAATCGAAAGTGTATATCGTGTGGAAGAAGGGGATACCGTATGAAGTTATGGAGGGGAATACTCCAGGAATACCGCTCTTTTTTACCCATTACGGATAATACACCTATGCTCTCATTGCAGGAAGGAAATACACCACTAATCAAGCTTACTCGTCTTTCAGAACGATTAGAAATAGATCTTTATGCAAAATTAGAAGGGAGCAATCCTACAAGCTCATTTAAGGATAGGGGCATGGTAGTGGCTGTTGCAAAAGCAAAGGAGTCAGGTAGTAATACCGTTATTTGTGCCTCAACGGGGAATACTTCAGCGTCAGCGTCAGCTTATGCGGCAAGAATGGGTATGAGGTGTATTGTTGTGATTCCAGCAGGAAAAGTGGCGCAAGGAAAACTTGCTCAAGCATCTATGTATGGTGCAGAGATTATCACCATACATGGGAATTTTGATGAAGCACTTCAACTTGTCCAAATGTTTAATGAACTAGATTCTGTCACTCTCGTCAATTCACTTAATCCGTTTCGGCTTGAAGGACAAAAAACGGGGGCATATGAGATTTGTGAGCAGCTTGGTTGTGCACCGGATATCGTGGCTCTACCAGTCGGGAATGCGGGGAATATAACGTCCTATTGGAAGGGATTTTGTGAATATGAAAAGGTAAAAAATACGGGGTTACCGAAAATGATTGGTTTTGAAGCGGAAGGAGCTGCTGCCATCGTAGAAGACCGAATAATAACGAACCCAGAAACGATTGCAACGGCGATAAGAATTGGCAATCCTGCTAACTGGACGTATGCTCTTGAAGCCGTAACAGCATCTGGTGGTACGATAGATGTGGTGAGTGATGAAGAAATCTTGTCTGCTTATCGACTGCTTGCCGGGTCCGAAGGAATATTTGCCGAACCGGCATCTTGTGCCTCACTTGCTGGGGTTTTAAAATTACATGCAAAGAAGAAGCTTCCTGCTGGTAAAAGGGTTGTCTTAGTGTTAACAGGGAATGGATTAAAAGATCCAGCCGTTGCTAAAATAGCAAAGGAAAGTAAACGAACACAGCTACCACAACATCGTCAGCAAGCGATTGACTATATTAGAGGAATGGTAGGCGAATGAAACAAGCGAATTGGCGGATTACAGTTCCCGCAAGTACGGCTAATGTAGGTCCTGGATTTGATTCCATCGGGCTTGCGTTATCTCTTTATTTAAACGTAAACGTCTACCCTCATTCTCACTGGGAAGTTCGCACGCTTTCACCAAAGGGATCGAAGTTTCCAAATGATGAGACTCATTACATGATTCAAGTCGCGAAAGAAATAGCGAAAAGATTTTCGGTCGTTTTACAACCGTATTTTGTTGAAATCGACAGTGACATTCCTCTTGCTCAAGGATTCGGTTCGAGTGGTGCAGTAGTGCTAGCTGGCATTGAGCTAGTCGATGTAGTGGGTGGATTACAGTTAACGTTAAAACAAAAGCATCAACTGGCTGCAGAATTTGAAGGTCACCCTGATAATGTTGGCGCCTCCTTGTATGGAGGACTAGTCGTATGCTGTCAGCTGAACGAAGGTTTTGAACTCGTTTCATATTCCGATTTTCCTCTTCACATTGTAACTGTGTCCCCTCAATTCGAGATGAAAACGAAGGAATCTCGTGCTGTTCTTCCGAAGGTAATCGATTTTGACGTAGCGACGAAAGCATCCGCCATTAGCAATATGATGCTAGCTGCCTTGTGGAAAAGAGATTGGGAGCTATTTGGGGAATTGATGAGTCAAGACCTTTTTCATCAACCATACCGAAAGCTGCTTATACCTTATTTCGAAGAGGTTGAAAATGTAGCAAAACAACAAGGTGCATGTGGTGTGGCTATTAGCGGAGCGGGACCTACCATTGCTTGCTTCGTGAAGAGGGAAGCAAGTGACGCGTTGCGAGAAGTGCTACAACAATATTTTAAAAAGACAACGGTCCGTCTTTTAAAGGTGGAGGAACAAGGGATACAGTCGAAATTGATAAATAGATAAAACGAGTTCAGTTAAATAGGCTGAACTCGTTTTTTTGTGTGGAGAAAATAGATAGCGTTGAATGTCTAACGGGGGTTGTGGCGGGAGAGGGTGTCCTATTTCAACAAAAGAGTTTTTTGGTTCATGACATCTTCTTGACATAATTTCTCATTATAGTCTTTAAGTATACGAAGGTTGTTTCAAAAAGAAGGAGGAATTTTTTAAATGAATTTTATGAAGCGAGCATTGTTAAGTGTAAAAGCTCGAAAGGGAAAAAGTTTACTACAGATATTTATTTTTTCAGTGATTTGTGTCTTTGTTTTATCAGGACTAGCCATTCAATCTGCTGCGACGAAATCTGCTGAATTGGCAAGGCAAAGTCTAGGAGGAGATGTAACACTTGAGTTTGATATGCAAAAAGCAATGGAGGAGCAAAGAAATGAGGGTGGTGAACGAGTACGAATTGAACGAGAGCCTATAGCTGTAGATGAAGCGGATGAATTGACCGCTTATTCAGAAATAAAAGGCTACAACTATTTCTCCACTTCAGTTGGACTAGCTGGTGATTTTGTTCCGTACGAGGAGGACCCTAGCTCGGAAGAGGAAGAATCTACAGAAACGGGACAGGGACAAGGGTTTCAAATGAGAGGTGGAATGATGGGTGATGTTACGCTTCAAGGGGTCTTATATTCTGACTCATTGGATGAATTTACAGAGTCTACGTCCACGTTAGTAGAAGGGGAGCATATTACGGATAGTGAAGAAAATCAAAATATCGTTTTGATTGAAGAATCACTAGCCTATGAAAATGATTTGGCAGTAGGAGATTCTATTGAAGTACAAGGAATAAATGAAGAAGAAGAAACGAGTGTAACGCTCGAAATCGTTGGCATTTATGAAACGACAGAAACGACAGATGATATGGGTATGTCCATCGCAGCTCTCGATCCTGCAAATAGATTAATCGTGCCATTTACAGCTGTCAATACACTAAAGGGTGAGGACTTTGCAGGTACGATTGATAGTGCTGTCTATTATGTTGATGATCCAAAAAATATTGATCCATTTATCGAGCAAGTCGAAGCGAACAGTAGCATTGACTTTGATGTTTTCAACCTAAATGCGAATGATCAACTGTACCAACAAATGATTGGACCGATTACTAGTGTTGCATCGTTCTCTGAAAATGTCGTGTATTTAGTGACAATTGCTGGCGCAGTAATATTAGGACTCATCGTGATGATCTCGATTCGAGATCGTAAGTTTGAAATGGGTGTATTGCTAGCGCTTGGTGAGAAAAAAGGAAAATTAATCGGACAGTTTATCGTTGAAATTCTCATCATTGCCATGTTTGCTTTAGGAATATCTGCTGTCACAGGAGACCTCGTCGCAAATAAAATGGGGGAACAGCTGTTGACGCAACAAATTGAAAGTGAGGATACGACGAATGAGCCTGCGTCCTTCGCTGGAATGGGAAGAAGGGGAGCTCAAATGATGGCTCAGCCGGAAGTGGATCCATTAGACGAATTGATGATCCAAATCACCCTTAGTGATTTTGGTCTATTAGCTGGAATTGGTATCTTAATCGCTATCATCTCGACATTGCTTCCAGCGCTTACTGTATTACGCCTACAGCCAAAAACGATATTAACGAAACAAGATTAAGAAAAGAGGGATAAAATGACTACATTACTTCAAATGGAAGATGTAAGCTATTGGTATCGGAACGGGAGTCAAACGCAAGATATATTGAAAAAGCTCACTATTACTTTTGAAAAAGGAAAGCTATATAGTATTGTTGGTCCTTCAGGATCAGGTAAAACAACGTTTTTATCACTAGCATGTGGATTGGATGTTCCAAAGGAAGGCAGTGTCTTATATGAAGGAAGTAACATTGCTGACATCGGCTTAACGAAGTTTCGAAATAGATATGTGTCGATTGTCTTTCAAGCTTATAATCTACTACCTTATATGACGGCGATACAAAATATTTTAACGGCAATGGAAATTACCGGATCAGACGTGAAAAACAAAAAAGAATTTGCTCTTGAAACGCTAGCAAAAGTAGGGATTTCAGCTGAACAGGCACACCAGAAAGTATTGACTTTAAGTGGCGGTCAGCAACAACGTGTATCAATAGCACGCGCTCTATGTTGTCAATCAGACTTAATCGTTGCCGATGAACCAACCGGAAGTGTGGATGCGCAAACGGCCTCTGACATTATTAAAATCTTTCAAGAGCTTGCTCATAAAGAGAATAAATGTATTATTCTTGTTACGCATGACTCATCTATTGCAGCGATTTCAGATTGTACATTACGTCTTTCTAAAGGAAAGTTACATGTAGAAGAAAAAAGTAGCGAAAGGATATATTAGAAAAGTCATTCTGTAAATTCTACTAGAAGAACTGAAACATAAAGATAACCTATCGTATTGTAGTTATTAGCTGACTCAAAAGTCGTCACAGACTGTTTGAGTCAGCTTTTTTTATTTGGCTGTTTTCTTAAAGATTGTTGCTTTTGAATAAACAAGGATAAAATTTATTATGATATAATTCTGATAAATGGGAGGGAGGAAAGTTATGGAATTTATTGAGTCAATAGACCCTTTTCTGATGCAGTTGTTCATTGTTCCGCTTATAGTGATTGGATTAGGGGTATTCGTATCTTTTCTTACTAAAAAAGTGTTTGTTGCCCCTTTAATAACGTTGTTATTAAACATCTTATATGAAACATATGAAGCTTGGTATAGGAATCACTATTATTCTGAATACGAAATTAGTTACACATACACACCTTATAATATTATTTTCCCTGTAGCCTCACTAGTGATTTCTTGGGTAGTAGCGTGGGGCAGTAGTGTCCGTTCTCAAATAAAGTAAACAAAATTAGACTACCTAATTAAAGGAGTCTTTCTTTATGCCCTTCTTAACAGTTCAACAGTTTTGTAATTTAATTTTTGACACGCTGAAACTTGCTCTACTCGTTTTTCAAATGAGTTATTAACGTGTTGAATGTGGTATATCCCCTTCTTTACACGCTGTTTTTGTCGCTCATTGACTGTTTCGTAATTTTATCTGGTTCGTCTGGTAACAAGTCTTGTTTCATTGCGTTAAATAAGGCTAATTGCTCTGATTTGGTTAAATCGCTGAACTCTTCATAAACATTTTCCAACATACTTAAACACCTATTATATTAACCTTTTAACAGTATGGTTAAGAAAGCCACAATTTATAGAAAACAGCCTTTTATTTAGGTTCATCACCAAATTTTGTGATTTATCCATAAAAATAGGAAAGCATCTATAAAATCCTGGTCATAATGTTAGCGACTAAACAAACACTAGGAGGATTTATAAATGCTTTCCCTATCACTAGATTTGCCAGAATTTAAAGTCGTTAAACAAGAAAATGGTTCGAATTTTCATTTTGTAGTCGTTGAGAAAAAATGTGAAGAAGAACGTTGTCCTTACTGTGGGTTTCTCGCAAGCTCTGTACACGACAGAAGAACAAGAAAAGTAAGGGATTTGGCTCTACTCCATAAACCTTTGTACCTTTTTATCCGAGTAAGACGGTTTCGTTGTCATAACTGCCTCGAGGTCTTTTCTGAAACCTACGATTCTGTTAAGCCTGGTTGTCATCAGACAAGCCGATTTAGAGAATATCTCTATGAACAG